>JAJDBA010000018.1 GCA_029261675.1 Nitrospinaceae bacterium | reverse complement strand
CAGGATAGAAGAGGAACTATTTATGGCGACCGATAATCTTTTTGAAGCCATTGGTGGCAGACCCACTCTGGAAAAAGTACATAAATTATTTTATGACAAACTCTATGAGCACCCTTGGCTGAAGGAATTTTTTAAAGAAGTACCCCAGGAAATAATAGAAAGTCAACAGACCGATTTCATGGTTTCCAATATGGGCGGCGGTAAAATCTATTCAGGGGCTTTGCCCAAAAATGGTCATAGACATATGTTTATCTCTGAAGAGTTGTTTGATTTGAGATCAAAGATATTAAGAGAATCGATATTGGCCTGCGGTGTCCCTGAAGACCTGGCCGAACGCTGGGTAAAAATTGATTATGCCTTCAAACATTCTCTGGTGAAAAAAAATGTGGAAGAATGTGAAAAACGTTTTTTCACCGATGAAATCTTAAATTTCCCCAAACCCTAATTTTTAAGAATAAAAATAGCACCCCTCCACATCCAAAAAAAAACTAGTCTAATAAATTCAAATATTTAATACCCCCTCGCAAACTTCCAAATTACGATATTCCAAATTTCCCCGATAAACGTTCTACTCGTCTGATACTAAGATTTACATTTTCCCTAAATATTGAAATTTCGTGCTTCCAAAATGCTAATTTCCCCTTATACTCAAATAATAGTTACAGTAATCAGCATTAAAGTTGTCGAGGAATTTTCCTAAAAAATAATAGGTAGTCTTCCTACCTACTCTGGTTCTAATTTTCTAAAGGGGAAGAAAAATGGGTTGGTTTAAGAATCTAAAAATTGGACAAAAGCTGGGATTTGGCTTCACTTTGATGGGAATATTCATGCTCGCAATGCTTTTCGTTTCTATCAACAAGTCTGAAGAAGTTTCCAGCATTTCAAATAAAGTGAATCAACTAAGAGTTCCTACAGCACGCGCCAGTCTTGAAATGCTGAATGGAATCAATCACTCGTTAGCGGCTTTACGAGGATGGATGATTCTGGGCAAGGACAAATTTAAAACCGAACGCGCAAAAGCCTGGAGCAGTGAAATCGAGCCCGCTCTGGCAGCCATGACAAGATTCGCCAAAAACTGGACCAATCCAAAAAACGTAGAGCGTCTTAAAATCATCCGAGCTAAGCTAAATGAATTCAAACGATATCAAAAGGAAATTGAAGATATTTCCGGATCTATAGACAACTTGCCCGCCACTAAAATATTATTGAACGACGCCGCACCGCAAGCCAATATTCTATTAACCAATATCACCAAGATCATCAACATTGAGGCCACTCTTTCCGCAACACCTGAAAGAAAAGCCCTGCTTGGAATGATGGCGGACATTCGTGGAACCACAGCCCGTTCATTGGCAAATATTCGAGCTTATTTATTATCAGGCGATAAAGTATTTAAAGACCGCTTCGACGGTATGTGGGCAAAAAACATAAAACGGTTTGGTGATTTAACTGTCAATAAATCTAAATTGAACGCAGAGCAACAAAAACTCTTTCGTGAATTCACAGATGCCCGCACCGTCTTCGCCCCTTTACCTCCAAAAATGTTTGAAATTCGTGGGAGTGACAGTTGGAATATTGCAAATAAATGGCTCGGCACTAAAGCGGCACCCACAGCTTTTGCCATCAAAGAGCAGCTTGATGGAATGGCAAAAAATCAGAAAAAATTACTGGAAAACGACTTAGTAGTATCTGAAAAAACAACGGCCTCTATGGTTGAATTGTTATGGACCCTATTGATCGTAGCCGTTATTCTCACCATTGTGACTGCCTACTTCATCATCATTTCCATTACCCGGCCCTTGAAAAAGATCTCCCACGCTACAGATGAAATTTCCAAAGGAAATTTGAAACAAACTCCCCTAATCATTGACTCTAAAGATGAGATAGGTCAGTTGGGGGAAAATATGAATGCCACCCTAACCACATTACAGCTTCTGGAAAAACAAACTCAGGAGCTTCAAGCAGGTAAGCTAGACACGGATGAAGTGCTTTCCAGAATCCGCTCTGGAAAAACTTTGGAAGAGGCAACGAGCTTTGTAAAACAAGAATTCCAGGCTTCTCAGGGTGATTTAGCTACCTCTCTCGATGCTCTAACCACTCGAATGAGGCAAATGGCTATTCAAGCAAACCTTCTGGCTGATGATGAATTGGAGAACCCCATCCTCAACACTCAACTCACTGGGGAATTGGGAGAAGCATTTACTACACTTTCTATCAAAATGAAATGGTTGGCAGGGCAAGCGGGTTACATCGCTGAAAATAAACTGTATCACGAAGATCTGGCAGACAATGGAGAAGGAACACTCGGTTCATCTATGGCCATCATGGTGAAAAACCTACGTGCCGCAACCACCGAAATGGCGAAAACCCAATCCATGATGAACCAGATGCCTATCAACATCATGTACGCCGATACAGATTTGAATGTGCAATACCTGAATCCAGAGTCCATCAAAACTCTGAAAACTCTGGAGCAATATATGCCTGTCAAGGTAGAAGATATGGTAGGAAATAGCATCGATGTGTTTCATAAAAATCCTGCCCACCAACGCAGAATACTGGCAGACCCAAAAAACCTTCCGCATCAGGCAAATATTCAAGTGGGTCCTGAAATCCTGAATTTACTGGTCAGCCCTCTTTTCGATGAGAACAACAATTATATCGGACCGATGGTGAGTTGGAGTGTTGTCACCGAAAAATTGGCTGCTGAACAACGTGAAAAAGAAGATAACGAAAGAATGCAGAATGTGATCAATCATATCACTGAAAACTCTCAAACACTTGCAGGTGCTTCCGAAGAGCTGACAGCCACCAGTCAACAGATGGCTGGTAATGCAGAAGAAACTTCAGCTCAAGCCAATGTGGTTTCAGCTGCTTCAGACGAAGTCAGCAAAAACGTGCAAACAGTTGCAACGGGAACCGAAGAGCTAAATGCCAGCATCCGCGAGATCGCATCAAATGCTACAGAAGCCGCTCGTGTCACCACCGAAGCCGTCACCATGGCCAACTCGACCAACAAAACCATTTCAAAGTTAGGAGAAAGCTCTCTAGAAATTGGTAACGTTATTAAAGTCATTACCTCGATTGCCGAACAGACCAACCTGTTAGCCTTGAACGCCACCATTGAAGCAGCGCGTGCGGGGGAAGCGGGTAAAGGCTTCGCGGTAGTAGCCAACGAAGTAAAAGAGTTGGCGAACCAAACAGGTAAAGCTACGGAAGATATCAGCAACCGTATTTCTGCCATTCAGGGAGATACGCAAAGTGCTATTTCAGCGATCGGCGAAATCAGTGAGGTCATCACCAAAATTAACGATATCTCGAACACCATTGCCAGCGCGGTAGAAGAGCAAACTGCCACAGCCAATGAAATGAGCCGTAATGTTGAAGACGCCAGCCGGGGAACCGCTGAAATTGCCAACAATATTGCCGGTGTGGCACAAGCCGCAGAAAGTACCACGCAAGGTGCCAGCGACAGTCAGAGCGCCGCCGCAGAACTGGCCCGCATGGCCGCCGAGCTACAACAGGTAGTACAGGAAAACAATAAATAAGAAACGCTAACTTTTTCATCTTAAAAAATTAACCCGTTCTTCCAATCTGGAGAACGGGTTTTTTTTGTCATATTTTTTTTGTCACTTTCTGCTTTCAAGTATTTAAACCTTCCCCCTCCATCCCCTTCGAATATATATAATTTAATGACTCTTTTTATAGCATCAGCTCTTATATCTGTTTGATTATTAGGCAGAGTTGTTTTTTCATTTTTGAGACTTTCAGCTTTAACTATTTATCAAACAAGCTCTTACTGATTCTTCTCAGAAGTTGGCACGCAACTTGTAATCCCTTAAATAAATTCAGAGTTTCACCTTTTACTGATGACCAAAGGGAATCATGAACAAGATTGAAATTTTAAAATCCGAGAGAGACGGGTTGGAAATAAAAGAAGACATTGTCCGATTCGCAAAAGAAGGATGGGAGTCGATCAGTGAAGACGATATTCAGCGGCTCAAATGGTACGGACTGTTTTTGCGTAACCCCACCCCCGGATTTTTCATGCAACGGGTGCGAATTCCTAACGGGATATGTTTTTCTCATCAGGTAAAAGCTTTGTGCAAAATTTCCGAAGAGTTTGGCAATGGTGTCATCGATATCACTACGCGCCAACAAGTGCAGTTGCGGCATTTAAAAATTGATGACGTCCCAGAAGTTTTTGCAATTCAAGAAGAAGTAGGTCTCACCTCAATTCAGACAGGGCAGGACAATATAAGAAACATTATGGGTTGTCCGGTCGCTGGATTGAGCCCTAAGGAAAAGGTAGATGCCTATTCTCAGGTAAAGGCATTGACCGAACATATATCTGGCAACTCAGAATTCTCAAATCTGCCACGCAAATTCAACATTGCCATCACAGGTTGCACCGATGACTGTGTGCATGCGGAAACTCAAGACCTGGCGTTGGTTCCGGCTGTTCAAGAGTTGGCGGGTAGTTCGGTTTATGGTTTCAATATTTTAGTGGGAGGAAAGTTGGGGTCCGGCGGTTACCGGATTGCGACCTCACTAAATGTTTTTGTTACATCGGACGAGGTGGTGAAAGTTTGTTCGGCGATCATTCTTTTATTTCGAGACCATGGCAGTCGAGAAGTGCGCAGTAAAAACAGGTTGGCCTTTCTTATTGAGGAATGGGGAGAAGAAAAATTTCGGACTGCCCTGCAAGAAAAAATGAACGAACCTCTTATCCCTGCTGGAGTAGATCTAAGGAGCAATGAAAAGTCGGAGCACATTGGTGTTTACCGCCAAAAACAGGCATCTATGAACTATGTCGGATTAAAAGTTCCGGTAGGACGAATCCATGCGAATAAATTGCAAGGAATTGCTCGCCTGGCAGAAAAATATGGCAATGGCGAGATACGGTTTTCGCATTCCAGCTCACTGATAATCCCTAATGTACCAGACCAAAAACTCGGTGACTTGTTGGAGGAGTCTCTGGTTAAAGAATTTACTTATCACCCTTCGAGCGTCATGCGTGGATTGGTGAGCTGTGTCGGCATGGACTATTGCCATTTGGCCACTATCGAAACTAAATCAAGAGCTTTGCAGGTCGCAGCAGAACTTGAGGGCAAGTTGCCAGACACGGCTCCAATCACCATGCATTGGTCAGGGTGCCCCGCTAGTTGCGGCAATCACCTGGTTGCTGATATCGGATTGCTCGGTAAAAAAATTAAGCGTGGAAAAGAAGTTGTAGATGCTGTGGATGTTTATATGGGTGGGCGCACAGGAATTGATCCCAAGCTTGCAGTAAAAGTTATGGAAGATATCCCATGCGATGAACTGGCAAAAGTTCTGGAGTTTGTTGTCCCTTACCATACACGAGAAAAAATGCATCCCATCAAAGGAAAAAAATATAAGCGCAACTGGAAGAAGGCTCCAGTTATAAAAAAAACCGAGACGTTATCTATAAATAAAGGTGCCGATAAAAATACGGTTAAACCTAATTAGAAAGGAAACAAGTCATGTTTGAAACAGATATTGAAAAACTGGCTACTGCTTCTGAAAATAAAATTAAATTGCTGAATCATTTCCCTCTAGGTTATCTATCGCTGTCGGCCTTGGCAGGAGCATATCTTGGGTTTGGAATCGTTTTAATATTTTCCGTTGGTGCTCCTTTAGCAGGGACACAATTTGCTCCTTTTATGAAATTGATCATGGGGGTCAGCTTCGGGGTAGCCTTAAGTCTGGTTATCTTTGCAGGTTCCGAGTTGTTTACAGGCAACAATATGGTTTTTGCCATCGGAAAATTAAAAAATCGAGTGGGTACGGGTTCCATCATCAAGCTGTTTGTGTTCTGTTACATAGGAAATTTACTGGGATCTATTCTTCTGGCTTGGTTGGTTGTCCAAGGTGGAAGTCTTTCTGTAGAGGCTGAAGCCTTGATCGTCAAGGTAGCGGCGATGAAAATGTCGCTGGGCGCTAAAGAGGCTTTCTTCCGGGGAATTTTGTGTAACTGGCTTGTGTGCCTTGCGGTGTGGATAGTTAACAGAAGTGAAGATGATACGGCAAAATTGATTATGATTTTCTGGTGCCTGTTCGCTTTTATAGGAAGTGGATATGAGCATAGTATTGCTAATCAATCTTTAATGAGCCTTGCAATGTTTTTGCCTCATGGGGCAGAGGTTTCTTTGACGGGGTTTATGCATAACCAATTGTTTGTTACCGCAGGCAATATGATAGGCGGCGGTCTCATGGTAGGGATGGTTTATATGCTTGCTCAGTCAACATTAACATTTGAATCTCAAAAAAATAAACTGGAGCCAGTAGAACAAAAATAAGGTTGATCTCACGACAAGGGACTCGAAAAGGGATTGGTATTGTTTTCTTCTTTCTCTTATAATACCTATCTATTCCACTTGAGACCCTTCATGCATGAAGAAATATAATGTTCTAATTTTAATACTTCTGGTTTTGGTTTTGTTTGGTTGCCCGCCACCAAAGACTCAAAAAAAGATGCCTCGAATTTTTTTGTTGAGCAATACATTAGAGGCAGGCATTGAACCTTCGTTTATCATCACCGATGATTTCAACCGCAATCAAATGCTGGACCTTGTCGTTGTTAACAGCGGAGGGCATTCCTTCTCTTTTTTTAAAGGAAATGGAGATGGCTCCTTTAATGAACAACTGGTATACAAAACAGGACGAGGCCCCATTTGTCTCGCTGCGGAAGATTATAATAAAGACGGATACAAAGATATTGCTGTTCTCAACTACGAAGATCAAAACGTACAGATTTTTTTAAATACAAAGTTGGGGAGCTTTAAAAAAACCAACCAAACCCTAAAGCCTGGGAAAATCCCCATCAATATGATTTCAGGGGATTTTAATAATGATGGTAGCCCCGATATTGCCATCACCATGCGTTTTTATCAGGTGGTGGTTCTTTTAGGTAAGGGAGATGGTTTTTTCAATGAACCCGTTACGTTCAATGTCAAAGGTCAGCCCACGGGAATTGTTATAGGCGACTACAACAAAGACGATAACATGGATATTGCAGTAGGGCTTGCTGGATCTGGTAATACGGGAGTACAGATTCTATGGGGCAAAGGCGATGGAAAGTTTGACGGCTCGAAAGTTTTTAAAGGAGGAAAACAACCTCTCACTGTTGTAAATATTGATGTTAATAACGATGGTTATCTTGACCTAGTAACTTCCAGCAATTCATTGCATGCCTTAACGACACTGATCAATAATAAAGACAAGACCTTTACATCGCTTCGTGATTTTGCTTCTGGAAACTTTCCAAAGTTTGTGGTCGCTGCTGATTTTACCGGAGATGGATTTGAAGATATTGCCGTCTCAAATTCTACCGATGATCAGATCTCGATTTCCTTGGGGAAGGGAGACGGAACCTTCACTTACCCGCCTATTTATCACCACGTCGATGAGCACCCTCAGGGTATGGCGATAGGAGATTTCAATGGAGATGGACTGATTGATATCGCTACTTCTTGCCGCGATAAAAACATGGTCGATATTCTTACAAAGAAAAATATGATCAACCCAAAACCCAATCCAATTAATCAGGAAACCAAGGCCAGTTAGGGAAGTTTAAATACCTACAGAGGAGCCTTCGACAGGCTGTATACGGCCTTCTGGATAGACGTAACTGATGTTTGCAGGTTCAATCAAATGTGCAACCTCCAAAACATTCTGAAAGCCTTCGAGGTGGTTGTTTGCAACAGGGATGAGCACAAGGTCATAATGCTGATCTTTTAGCTCTTGTATCAGTTCAGAAGAAAATGATTCGGTAGCAAAAAATCCACTGCCATAAGAATAAAACTCCCCCAATCCCGATATTTCTTTTAAGTCGTTCAAGGATATATCCTGACCCAGAACATCGGCTTTATTTTTTGGATGCAGGTTTTCCAAGATGAGCCGGATCATCCAACTTCGCACACATCTTAAAATCAGAATTCGCGATCCCGGTGGGATGATTGAGGCATTCGTATTTTCTGCAAAAGCCTTTGCTTGCGCTTTACCTTTTCCCAAATCAAATGCGTTCAGAGCCTTACTGAAACTAGCCTGAATCTCTTCTGCGGGATAATGGGGATAATTGACAACAACATGTCCGTTGCCGTCAAAACCTTCCCAATCATTTGATTGAGGGATTAATGAGTCCTCGATGCAGGAATTATAGAAATCAGTACCGGGTTGTGGTGTATTTATGGAAACCTGAATTTCATCCAACCAACCTTTGGCAGCCAAGTCGTATATAAGATCAACCGTTTTTTGGTCTTCATCTTTGTCGGAGCCTAGCCCACCAATGCTGATGGTGCCATAGAAAAGCATGCCGATGCTTTTCCCGTATTCGACCATAGACTTTAATTTTTTCAGATCATGTTTTTTTCCTAACGTCATCTTTTCTGCTACACGATCGCTTCCCGTTTCGATTCCAAATCGTATTTTGTAATATCCTGCCTCACGCATTTCGTCCATGGCTTCTTCATCCAGAGATGCGTATTCGCACATAGCTTCGTACTTCAGGTCTTGCAGGCCCGCCTGCCGTATGGCCTTTGCCAGAGAGATATTAAAACTTTTTTTAATATTGTGAACTTCCTCATCAAAAAATACACCTTCCATTTCAGGGTATTTTTCATGCAGAGTTTGAATTTCTTTTACGACGTCATCTACGTTTCGAGGGCGCCAGTTGAGCTCGTCATAGTAAAGTGTAGCTGCTGCACAAAAATTACAACGGCGCGGGCAACCTCTTGATCCGTACATTTGAATTTGTTTATATCGACAGTTCGGCTCGTGATAGTCGATGCGGCTGACATCATCATCTTCGGGGAAAGGTAAGCGGTTTATATCTATCAGTCCGCCTCGCTCATTAGGATAGACCCCAGCAATTTGTTGCGGATTTTTCCCTTGAACTAAATCAAGAACGGCAAACTCATATTCCCCAATACATACATGGTCGGCAATTTTCAAAACTTCTTTCGGGTGTGCCATGGGGTGCTGCCCAGTAAATATAAGCCGGGTTCCAAAATTTTCCTTGAGAGTTTTGGCAAAGCGTAAGTCCTCGCGAATCGTTCGCGTCGAGCTTTCCATAACCAGCCAGTCCGGTTTCCCTGCATGTTGTAAATAGGTTTCGACATCCCATCCACTCAATACGCCATCGAGAAACTTTATACTATGAGAGGTATCACGTTTTAGAAGGGAAGAAGTATAGGCCAGTTGCCAGGGATAATAACCGCAATTGGTGAAGTTTTTAACGCCCAGAGACCAACGCGATGGAACGTGTACCATATGGTATCCATCGCGATCCACCCCTACCGAGTTGGCGACAAGGATATTCATTTGTTTAAACCCGAACCTTTACTGGCTCACGGACGGAGGGGGATGGAGCAAGAGCAGTTTTTGCAGAAGTCTGCTTTTTTCTGAGTGGCAGACGAATGAACCATTCACCTATCAACGCCAAGGTTATGATAATAAATAGAATAGAAGTTGCAAAGTAGTTGATGCCCACCCAGAAGAAGGATGTTTTTTCCATG
>JAJDBA010000017.1 GCA_029261675.1 Nitrospinaceae bacterium | reverse complement strand
AGGGTCTTTTCCTGAGAATGCTCCGCCACCATGTCGAGAAAACCCGCCGTAGGTATCTACAATAATTTTTCGGCCAGTCAATCCGCAGTCTCCATGAGGCCCACCGACAACAAAGCGGCCTGTAGGGTTGACATGTATCTTCATCTTTTTATGCTGTAGTTTTTTCGGGATGATTTTGTTTATGACCATTTCGGTGACATCAGCTTTGATTTGTTTGGTCGTGACACTGGGGTCGTGCTGGGTAGAGATAACAACCGTTTCAATACACACAGGTTTATTATTTTCGTACCGAACAGATACCTGCGATTTGCTATCAGGACGTAGGTAGGGAAGGGTGCCTTTTTTTCTTACATCGGCCAGTTTTTTAACCAGTTTATGGGCGTACATTACAGGCATTGGCATAAGCTCAGGAGTTTCTTTGCTGGCATATCCGAACATCATTCCTTGGTCGCCTGCGCCTTGCTCATGTTTGTCGTCATTGACTCCACGCGCAATGTCTTTGGACTGTTCATCGAGCGCTACCTGAATGCCGCATGTTTCATAATCGAATCCCATGTCGGACTGAGTGTAGCCAATATTTTTTATTGTATTACGAATGATTTTTGGCATCTCTACATAACAATCTGTAGAAATTTCTCCAGCGATGATCACAAACCCCGTTGTTATCATGGTTTCGCAAGCTACGCGTGCAGTGGCATCTTGAGCTAAAATAGCATCGAGAATAGAATCTGAGATTTGATCCGCCATTTTATCAGGGTGACCTTCAGAAACAGATTCAGAGGTAAACAAAAAATTTCCGGGGTTCATATAAATTTTCCTTCTTTTAATATTTTTATTATTAGATTAATTGTCTATGAGATTGGGTAAATAAAATCAGGTAGGTTTTACTTTTTCCTGAAAGCTTAAGTCTCGGTCAAAGTCATCTGGAAATCGAGTTCGCATTTCTTTAGCAATGAAGCGAGATATTTCTTCTACAGAATTCAAATTTAACACATGATCGGCCATTTGGCGAGCCTCATCCAAACGAATCAGGCGAATTATTTTTTTAACTTTTGGTATTGAATGTGGTTCCATGCTGAGGTCGTCTAACTTCCCTAATCCAAGTAAAAGCATCGTTGCCATAGGGTCTCCACCCATCTCCCCACATATTGAAACCTTTTTCCCTGCCTTGTTCGCGGCGACAAAAATTTGCTTCAACGATCTTATTACCGAAGGATGGAATGGCTGATAAAGGTGGGCTACATTTTCGTTAATCCGGTCTACCGCCAGAGTATATTGGACGAGATCGTTAGTTCCTATACTGACGAAGTCAACATGCTCGAGGATGTGATCGATGCATAGTGTGGCGGCGGGTGTCTCAATCATAGCGCCGATTTCGATATTGTTATCAAATGGAATTTGATCTTTTTTTAAAGCTGATTTTGCTTCTTCTAATAATTTGTTCGCTTGAATTATTTCTGTAACTGAAGTTATCATCGGATAAAGAACTTTTATATTCCCATAAAAACTGGCCCTCAAAATACCTTTCAGCTGACTTGAAAATAGTTCTGGATTTGCCAGAGATAGACGGATACCTCTTAATCCTAATGCAGGGTTATCTTCGTCGCTTGTCTGGATGCCAGCAAGCTGCTTGTCCATGCCAATATCCAGAGTCCGAATGACAATAGGCTTTTCGTCCATTTCCTGGACAACCGCTTTGAAATTTTCGTACAATTCTTTTTCGCCAGGAAGATTGTTTGCTGACATGTAAAGATACTCGGTTCGATAAAGGCCAACTCCCTCAGAACCAAAATTGCGCAGGGTTTTGACCTCCTGGCTGGATTCAATATTTGCTAAAAGGTGTATATGCTGTCCATCCAGAGTTTCTGCGCGTTGATGAATGTTAGCCAGTAGTCGTTCTTCATATCTACGATAATTCTCTTGTTTCTTTAGATAATATTCGGTGCTTTCATCGCTGGGATGAGAGATTACCTCGCCGTCAATACCATCGACCACAATATTATCGCCGGAGTTGATTTGTGAGGTCAGGTTTTTTATTCCTGTGACTGCTGGAATTCCTAACGCGGCCGCAAATATTCCAACATGGGAAGTTTTTCCACCAGTCTCCGTTGCTAATCCTTTTATAAAATTCCTAGGCATGGTTAGGGTGTCAGAAGGGCTTAATGAATGTGTAACGATGATCACAGGTTCTTGGATATCGGATAGCGTTTCTTGCGAGTGACCGATTAGATTTCGAAGTATTGCATGGACGAGGAGATCGAGGTCATCCTTTTTCCCTTTTAAATAATCATCATTGATATTGTCAAACAGGTTGAGGAAGTTTTGCAGGGTTTGATTTAAAGTCCACTCGGCATTGGTGTGATGGGTCCTGATATTCTCAATGGTTTCATTAACCAGAATATCGTCATCCAGAAGCAGGGTATAGGTATCAAGAATAACGGCATATTTGTCGGCGATTTTTTCTGCGCGTTTTTTGATATCCAACATCTGTAACTTTGTTTTCTCGATGGCATCGCGAAAACGTTCGATTTCTTTTTCTACTTCATGCTCCTCAAGAGTCTGTTTGATGATGCAGAATTTTGAACGGTCTAGCAAATATGCTTTCCCGATGGCGACCCCTTTGGATACAGCAATACCTTTCATAAGATTATCGTCAGATAAATTTGGAGTCTTCTTCCAAAAGGATGGAATAGATAGCATCGGTGTCCTCAGCCTTGAGAATTCCCTCGCGCAATGCCTGATTTTTAAAAAGTCGTGAAATTCTTGCAAGTGCTTTTAGGTGCTGGCCTGTGGAATTGGCGGGAGCAATGACCATACAAACGAAATGGACTGGCTTTTGATCCAGTGATTCAAAGTCGACACCATCTAAAGATCTTGCGAAAACGGTGATGATTTGTGTCAACTCATCCGATTTTCCATGAGGAATCGCAACATTTTCTCCTATGCCGGTACTGCCTAGCTTTTCGCGTTCCATAAGAGTTGCAAAGAGAGCCTGATCACCTTTTATTATATTGTTCTGTTTCAGACACTCAGTCATCTCTTTGATGACCTCTAATTTATTTTTTCCAACCAAATCTGCGATTACAGATTCTTTTTTCAGTATTTCATCAATTTTCATATTTTATTTTCTACAGATTAATCCTGGTTTTGATTTTTAGATTGAATCCCTTGCTTGTTTCGCAGGGCTTTTGCTTTTTCTTTATGCTTTCGAATTTGTTTTTCCATTTTTTCTAGAGCTTTATCCATGGAAGCATAGAGATCCTCGGTTTCTTCCTGGCTATGGAGGGTGAAACCCTTGGTCTTAACGGTGATTTCTGCAAAATGGCGATGTTTCTCTACAGAGAGGGCTACGTGAACATCAGCTGCCTCACCCAAATCAGAAATTGTTTTATCCATTTTGTCGTTCAGGTGACTGCGGATGCCATCGGTGATCTCAATTTTTATTCCTGTCACAGTTAGTTTCATTTGCTTCTCCTAAAATTACCGTATTAATACTATTTTAAACGGGAAATGATTCTGAGTAAATTAAAAGCCGGTTGGATTAATCAAAAAAATTTCTTTCTCTTGCTAGCAGGCGGGATATTAAGCTCTTTCCTATATTTTGTGATGGTACGACGAGCAATCTTAGCATTTTTTCTCATCAATACCTGAACCATTTGGTCATCAGTAAGAGGGCTATTTCCATCTTCTTCGGCAACCACTTCTTTAATCATGTTCTTTACTCTTATGGAAGAGAGATTGTTGCCCATATAGGACTTGATTCCACTATGAAAGAAGAATTTTAATTCGAAAAGTCCTTGCGGGGTATCAATATATTTATTGGTTGTAATTCGACTTACGGTAGATTCGTGCATCTCTATGTCTTTTGCGACATCTTTCAAGACCATGGGTTCTAGATAGGATAGCCCATGTTCGAGAAAGCTTTTTTGTAATTTAACAATACTTTTTCCGACCTTGTATATAGTCTGACGGCGTTGATCAATACTTTTGATCAACCATAGTGCTGAACGATATTTATCCTCGAGATACTCTTTGGTTTGCCCTTCTTTAGTGGTTTTTAACAGGTTCTGGTAAAATGCATTAATTTTAATATCGGGGACACCCTCATCATTCAATGCAATATCATATCCCTTATCCGTTTTTATAACAACCAGGTCAGGAGCGATATAGTCGATGGCTTCTGAGTTGAAGGCAGTACCGGGTTTGGGTGTAAATTTTCTTATGATGTGGAGAGCATCGAGAACTTCATCAAGGTCTGTTTTTAGTTCTGCGGCAACTTTAGGTAAAAATCGGTCTTCAAGGCGATCCAGATATTTTTCAATTAATTTTTCAACTAATGGATTTCTTTCAGGCAACTCCTGAGCCTGTATCATCAGGCATTCCTGAAGAGAACGAGCCCCCACTCCTAAAGGTTCAAACTTTTGGATGATCTTCAAAACCCTCTCGACATTGGCTTCATCTGTTTGGCCAATTTCAGCTATTTCTGACAAGTCTGCGCCGA
>JAJDBA010000016.1 GCA_029261675.1 Nitrospinaceae bacterium | reverse complement strand
GGTCACGGACCCGCAACTACAGTGAAGCAAGAGAAAGAACACAATCCTTTTTTCATAGGACGAGTGGGTTGTTAGTATATTTCAAATAACCTTATTTTAGCTTCCAACATCCCACGCCGAAAACCTCAACAGCTCCCTTCTTAATTTTTTAAACAAGTCAGTCTTTTTTAGTTGGCTTCTCTTCCTGCAACCTATCTAAAAGTTCGTTGAAACTGTGGCTCAAAGTTCCCAACTCGTTTCTTGACTGAATCGGCAATCTTTTTTTTCTAGAATTCCCACGTACCAATTCATCGGCCAATTTACTGACTCTCAAAATCGGTTCACTGATTGAGCGAGTGATACTTGTCCCCAAGACCCCGCTGATCAGAGCCGCTGCAACAAATAATGCCACCAAAAGAACGATCAAAAAATGACTTCTGCTGGAAATTTCATCAACATCATTTTCTAATAATTGTTCTTGAATTGTGGCCATATCATTCAATAGCTCTTTAATTCGAAATCCTATAGGGGCGGCCTGAGTTTGCACCCAATGATTCGCCAGATTCCACTCTTCTCCTGATCGGATACGAATAATATCTTCCATTAAAGGGCCTAACTGATTGAGGCCACTTTGCAGTTTTTCAAAATTCTTCGCCTGTTCTCCACTCAATCTTTTTTTATTTTCCTGTAATGTCTTCATATACTCGACATTTTTTTTCCAGTTTTCCTGAGACTCCTTTTTGAATTCTTGCTTACCAGACAATAAGAACTCATCGGCTCTTTCCAAAGACAAACTGGTTGTAGTTTCTATATTGGCTAAAACTCCTATCAGTCGTTTATTTTGGGTCGTCATTTTATTTTTCATTTGCAGCTTGATCATTTTAGAAACGATAGCCACGATTTTTTTTTCCAAGGGCTCTGCTTGATCAAATAGAATTTTCTGAGCTGGAGAATTTTCCGGGGTTCGCGCTATATCTTCAATCTTCTGCTGAGAGATCTTAAAAACATCAATTTCCTTTTCGATAGCTTTCAATCGAGTTTTATTTTCCTGATCTGTCCAGTCGGTGGCAAGCTCATGCATCTGTTTGAGAGATGGATTGATTTGCTCTGTCCAGGCAAGGGCTCGTTCTGTCTGAAATTTTGGGTCTCCTAGAATAATCCAACCTCGTAGGGAAGCCAGCGAATGGTTGATACCGTTCAACATCATGAGACTGGCATGAGCTGTTGGAGTCCGCAATTCAACAACCCTTTTAGTGATGGTTTCCATGGTTTTTACTTGCTGAATAGTAGTCAGCACCACCCCCATTAAAATAAAGGTAATGATCCCGTAACCCAGGCCAATTTTTTTCCCTATCATCATATCTTTAAAATTAAACATCTTTACTCCTGTGAAAGATTTGGTCTGACAACAACCAAATCTAATCTTCAGTCTACCCCCAACTTCTATGGAAGAAAGAAGGACTGGTTTATATAAAAGATATCAATAATTAGCAAAGCATATGGTCTGTGCTCAGATGATAGCTTCGGTTTTCATCGATCATTCTTTAGATCATCAAAGAACTGATTCATATCCGCTTTCTCCCTATCCGAAAGTTCTTCATCCAACCATTCGATGCATTTCTTAAAGGTTGAGAAAATATACTTCTCAGGGATCAATCCGGGAATTAAATTGATTCGTTTCAGCATTAATTTGGGTTGTTCTCGAAGACCTGTCATGATTACAGCAATACCTCTGGCCTCCAAAGTTGTGACTACTTCCTCCATTGCGTAAAGACCCGTCTGGTCAATATGTGGAACCTTTTTCATACGAAAAATTACGACTCTAACATCTGGCAGGGACTGCGCTATCTCCTGGAATGCTGGAGCGAATCCAAAAAACAGCGGACCATCCAGATGCTTCACATAAATTTTGTCTACTATATGGTTTGGAATCGTTTCATCATCCCAGGGAAGTTCCGTTCCAGAGGTTCTTAATGAAGAAATTTTTACTTCGCTAGTCACCTGATCGCTCATTTGCTTCATGAATAGTATGGAAGCCATAATCATCCCTGCAGCAACTGCCTGAATCAAGTCCACAAAAACAGTTAAACTGAGAACAATAATCATCACAACTGCATCTGCCCTTGGAATGTGCTTGATATGGCGAATCCCTTTGTAGTCAATAATTCCAACGCCTACCGAGATTAAAATACCCGCCAATACCGCAAGAGGAATTTGAGCGGCATAGACACCCAAGCCCATTAGGATGGTCAAAAGAACAAGTCCATGTACGACGCCGGAAAGCCGGGAACGTCCACCCGAATTGATGTTCACCAGTGTACGCATCGTAGCCCCCGCACCAGGAAGCCCTCCAATACTGGCGGCAAACATATTTCCTATTCCCTGCCCAATTAATTCTTTATTACTGTCATGCTTGGTTTTGGTGATATTGTCCGCGACAATCGAAGTCAGCAATGAATCAATGGCTCCCAGCAAGGCTAGTGTTAGCGCTAATTTAATTACAAGGCCGAACCCAATCCCAGTCAATGTCCATTCAAATAAGCGGAAATCTGGGAATCCACTGGGAATGTCGCCAATCAGCGGAACATTTAGATTGACCCACGAATTGATACCAGAAATCAACAACAGAGCTACCAGAGGGCTCGGAATTAATTTGGTAATCCTAGGGAACGTATAGATGATAGCAAGGGTAGAACCTGTGAGAATCATTGTCTCCAGATTCAGATTCATAAAAGCTTCAGGTAACCCCTGAAAAACACCCATGATGGATGAGGGTGAAGAATGCCCCAGAGTGGGAAAGAATTGGAAAACTATAATAATCACTCCAATTCCGGTCATAAAACCGGACACCACCGGGTAAGGAATGTATTGAATATAAGAACCGACTTTTAAGAGACCAAAGCCCACAAGCATGATTCCGGCAAGAAAGAATACGGTAATGATAAGACCAAACCCTTTTTCCAGACTGCCAGTACTCTCAATTACAGTGAGAACCACGAGGCTCGACACTACTGTCATTGGGCCAGTAGGGCCGCTGATTTGAACACGGGTGCCCCCAAAAATCGCAGAAAAAATACCCAGACCAATAGCACCATAAAGGCCTGCAATGGCACCCATCCCTGATTGCACACCAAGGGCTAAAGCCAGGGGAAGTGCTACTACTCCAGCTGTGAGGCCTCCAAAAAGATCACCTCGCAGATTGGACATGTCGTACGAAAACCACTTCATAGAAAATACTCATTGTAGAAGGAAAGAAATACCGTCAGGTGTTGTAGCTTGTAACAAGAACTCTCACAGAATTTTTATCTGCCATAAAACAATTCATCTCATGGGGTACCCACAACTCTTATCAGCACAAAATTTCTAAAAAAAACCGCACCAAAATTAAATTTCAAAAAAGTATACGCTAAAAAAACAAATGAAAAAAAATAAATGCCATTTTATCCAGAATGATTTTATCAGAGTCTGCAAGCGAGCTTTAGACCACTTACTAGAGTTTTTTAACTCCCAACACAATATTACCACTCCCGAGATTTAAACTTATCTTAGGGTTATCTACTCATCGTAATAATAAAATCTGCCTTATCCTCAAATACCTTGGTACAAATGAACCAAAATGGTTGTAAAGTAAGATGGGAGAATGAAAAATCAGCGTGATTGGTGTTGAATCCGCAGAAACAATACTCATATAAAACAGAAAACTTAAAGAACGTGGCGAACCGAGAACATATTACTCTGCTCAAGAGTTCGATAAAGAGATGGAACATCTGGAGAGAAAGCTATCCAAAAGTCGAGCCCGATTTGGATCGCGTCGACTTCAATGGCATTAGCTTGAAGAATGCTAACCTTCGAAGAGCGAATTTTCATATGGCTTTACTCAACGGCACTAATTTTCAAGGTGCCGATCTGACTAAAACCTTCTTCTCTGGTTCGGATTTGCGAGGCGCCAACCTTAACGAAACCGATTGCTCAGCAGCAAAGTTCCAAGGTGCCGATTTATACGGATGCTCATTCAAGAAAGCGACATTGAGAAAGGTTGACTTCGGCAACTTCGATCTTCGCGGCATCGACTTCAGTGAAGCCGATTTAAGAAAAGCCGATCTGCGAAAATCTAATCTTGAAAAAGTAAATTTCTTCAAAGCCGATCTGCGCAAGACCTTGTTCACGGAAGCCAATCTCACAGAAGCCTACCTGTCTTCGACATGGTTACAAGACACCGACTTACAATGGGCCAATCTCAGCAAAGCTATATTGCGCTATTCCGTCGACTTGACCCCCGCTCAGATACAATCGGCAAAGATCGACCGCGAAACCAAAGTTCCTCATTACCTAAAGATCCACTGGACTTCTGAAACTGATTTTCGTTGTGAAGAAAAGACAAAGTAGAAATGCTAACCCTCAATTGATAATTTGATACCACCCATGGAGAGTGTATTTTTATAGATAGGTGGGAGGAGCTTTCAGGTATTATTTTCAGGTGTGTATCGACCTACACATAAAGTCCCCAAAAATTTCTTAGCAACCTCGTCTTTAAACACCAATTCATCGGGGACATCCCACATTCCCGAGGCATCGACTCGAACGGTCATCACTGGATACTCCTCGCAAATGCTGGATTCTGGGTTGGTCTTAAAGCGAACTTCCAAATTAGTGGTAGCCAGAGGCCCGACAGCACGAGTCGCAATTTTAGACAAAAGAGAATCCACATTATCTGAATCGATCAAGTTTTTAATTGGCTTTCCTATCAGTTCCGCAACATCGTACCCCAGCATTTCAAAGGCTGCATTGACAAAGGTAATATTTTGATTTGAATCCAACTGAAAAACCAGATCGGAGATTTTTTCCACAATAGTGCGATATTTTTCTTCGCTGGTAGCAAGTTTGGCCTCAGCATCCTTTGCTCTAACTTCTAATTGGTGAAACCGGATCGCATTTTCAATACTGCGGTTCAATCGATTTGCAGACAAAATATCTTTAGGAATATAATCTGCAGCCCCACCTCTAAGCGCTTCCACTGCCAACAATTCATCACCCTGCCCTGTCAGGAATAAAATAGGAGGGCATTTAACATCACTCAGCATTAACTTTTGCAGAAACTCGATCCCATCGCCATCAGGGAGCTGATAGTCAAGAAGAATACAATCAAACTCTTGTTTCGCCATTTCAGAAAACCCTCCTGCACAGTCACGGGATTCTACAATTTCAATATCCGGCGTTTCACTTTCCAAATATTTACGCATAGCTTTTCGATCTATCTCATCATCTTCAATTACCAAAATGGATTTAATGTTTGTCATATCATTTCTCACCGATTAGGAAATTCGCACAAAGTCCAATAAGCATCCAGAGTTTTTATCGTATCCATAAATTGATCAAACTCGATGGGTTTTAAAATATAGCCTGCTATATTAAAGTTATACGCTGCTATCTTATCCCTTTCCTCATCAGAAGTGGTCAGGACAAATACAGATAATGATTTGAAACGAGGGTCCCTCCTTATCTCCTGAAGAAATTCCAGCCCCCCCATCTTAGGCATATTCAAATCCAACAGAACCACTTGCGGCGCTGGAATAATGGGAGAATCACCGTTTCCTCTCAACCTGTCCAAGGCTTCTTCACCATCACCGGCAATAAAGAGAGGATTATTGATGTTGTTCTTTTTAAATGCGCGCTGCACATTTTTCACATCCACCTCATCATCTTCGATAAGTAAGAAATTTATTTTCGCATCCATAACCATGACCAGATTCTATTAATTTAAACAGCTACCAAGGGTAAGCAAACAAACTTACTGGATTTTATTGGGCCAAAGAATCTTAAAGGTTGTACCTATATTGTCCAAGTCCAATATTACAATTTTTCCACCTTGCTTTTCGATAATTTTTTTCACAATGGCCAACCCGACACCGGTATTTTCGGTTTTGTCTCGAGGTTGCAGTGTTTGAAAAACCTGAAAAACCTTTTCACGGTATTGCATCGGAATTCCCGGACCGTTATCGGCCACAAGAATTTCAACCCAATTTATATTCGTCTCACATTCCCGCGCTGTAATTCTAATTTCCCCTTGTGGATTATTATTATGTTTTATAGCATTACTGATTAAGTTCGCAAATACTTGTATGATTTGAGTCTGATCAGCATAAACACCGAGTATTTCTGATTCAATTTTGATTGAAAATCCTTCTGGGACCACTATAGAACCCACCACCCCATCAATAACTTCCTTGAGATTACAGAATACAATAATCGGTTTACCACTCCCGATTCTGGAATATTGCAGAATCCCTTGAATAAGGTTTTCCATTCGTAGCACCCGATTTCTAAGAAGCGCAAAATTCCCCGCTATCTCTTCGTTCAAATCATCTCCCAAATCTTCTTCAATCCATTGAGAAAGGTTGCTGATCGCACGAAGAGGTGCTTTTAAATCATGCGAAGTGACATATGCAAATTGCTTGAGTTCATCTATCATTTCTTTATGTTCTGTAATATTTCTTACCACTCCTGTAAAGCTACGCTCTCCATCTCCCTGCACTTCACTGACAGACAACTCCATGGGAAAAACAGATCCATTTTTTCTCTCGCCTTCCAACTCTCGAACCAATCCTATAATCTGCGCCTTACCCGTTCTCATATAATTAGCAAGATAGGTATCGTGCTCTTCTTTATAAGGAGAGGGCATCAACATTTTTATGTTTTGACCCACCATTTCGACAGATGAATAACCAAACTCATTTTCAGCTGCCTGATTACACAATAGAATAATACCCTTCTCATCAATAGATATGACAGGGTCTATTGCCGTTTCCAAGATGCGGCGGAATTTATTTTCACTTTTCGATTTCGCTTTTCGGGCTTGTTTTAACTCGCTAATATCACGAACGATTCCTGTAAAGCTACGCTCCCCATCTACCAGAACTTCACTGACAGATAACTCCATGGGGAAAACGGAGCCGTCTTTCCGCTCGCCTTCCAACTCACGAACCAATCCTATAATCTGCGCCTTACTCGTTCTCATATAATTAGTAAGATAGGTATCGTGCTCTTCTCGATAAGGGGAAGGCATCAACATTTTTATGTTTTGGCCCACCATCTCTGCAGATGTATAACCAAACTTTTTTTCAGTAGCCGGATTACACAATAGGACAATACCTTTCTCATCAATGGAAATGACAGGGTCTATCGCCGTTTCAAATATTTGACGAAATTTATTTTCACTGTTTATCATCGATTCTTAAGCTTGTCCAAGATTCACCAGGGAAGGTCGAGTTATTAAGGAGGATATAAATATTTTTTTTCAG
>JAJDBA010000015.1 GCA_029261675.1 Nitrospinaceae bacterium | reverse complement strand
CAATGAAAAAGTAACTTCAGAAAATATCATGCGCCTATTTGAAGGCTATGACTATATATTAGATGGCACAGACAATTTTGCCACTCGTTACCTCATCAATGATGCGTGTGTGTTGACCGGAAAAACCAATATTCATGGTAGCATTTTTCGTTTTGAAGGTCAGGTAACGGTATTCAAGCCAAAGGATGGCCCTTGTTATCGCTGCTTATACCCTGAACCACCACCACCTGGCCTTGTGCCTAATTGTCAAGAAGGCGGTGTACTTGGTGTTTTAGCTGGTATAATTGGGAACCTACAAGTTGTGGAAACTTTGAAGCTGATCCTAGGAAAAGGAGAAACACTGGTTGGGTCTTTGCTCTTATACGATGCGCTAAAAACCGAATTTAGAAAGCTAAAGCTTAAAAGAGATCCAAAATGTCCAATCTGTAGTGACAATCCCACGATCACCGAACTCATCGATTACGAAGAGTTTTGTGGACTGTCGCGCTGATAAAACTTTTACACTCACCCATTGTCCCGATAAAATATTCAGGACAATGGGTTAAATTTTTTCTAAAAATTATTTTATGTCATCAAAACCACTTAGCTTTCCAATTCCCTTTGAGGTGCAGGCCCCCACTTGCCCGGTCATTACCGATAAATCGGTATTAGATGCAATTGGAAATACGCCTTTAATTCGTATCCATAACATCGGCAAAGAATATAAGAATGTTGATATTTATGCCAAGGCTGAATGGAAAAATGCCGGCGGTTCGGTGAAGTCTCGCCCTGCCCTCAAAATGATCGAGGACGGAGAGAAATCAGGAAAACTGACCAAAGATAAAATCATCCTCGACTCCACCTCTGGCAACACCGGTATCGCCTATGCCTTAATAGGAAAAGTCAAAGGCTATAAAGTCAAACTCGTCATGCCAGCCAATGTCTGTAAAGAAAGAAAAGGCCTGATGGCTGATTTTTATGGTGCCGAAATCGTCACATCCAGTCCATTTGAAGGGTCTGATGGCGCGATCATACTCGCCCGTGAGATCTATGAAAAAGATCCCGATAAATATTTCATGCCAGACCAATATAATAACGATTCCAATTGGAAAGCCCATTACGAGACCACGGCTCAAGAAATCTGGAAGCAAACGAATAACCGTGTCACCCATTTCCTTGCAGGGATCGGCACAGGCGGAACAGTTATGGGAACCAGTCGTGGCCTTCGTGATCTTAATCCTGATATTAAATGTTACGCCGTTGAACCCGCAGAATCTTTGCATGGACTCGAAGGGCTTAAGCATATGGAATCTTCGATAGTTCCCGGAATTTATAAGGAAGAAGAGCTAGAGGGCAAAATCAGTGTTCCAACCGAGGAATCTTACGACATGGTAGAGACACTGGAAAAGCAAGAAGGCATCCTTGTAGGCCATTCATCAGCAGGAGCTTTAGTAGGAGCTCTTAAGCTTGCGGCAACAATCGAAAGCGGAGTGATTGTTACCGTATTCCCCGATAGCTGCGAAAGATGCTACGTCAATTTTGGACAGTTCAAAAAATACTACGAAAATGAACCTACCCATAAGATACCCAAAGCCGATTAGCCCTCATCTATGAGCCGCTTCCAAAAACATATTTTCATCTGCATTAACGAAAGAAAAGCCGACGACAAAAGAGGTTGTTGTGCATCACGAGGTTCGCTTGACCTCCTTGACCACATCAAAGGCCGCGTTCACGAATTAGGGTTAAAGGGTAAGATCCGGGTAAACAAAGCTGGCTGTCTCGATGCCTGCGCTCAAGGCCCCACTCTGGTCGTTTATCCTGATGCTGTATGGTACGCGCCGCGAAGCAAGGAAGATATGGATGAAATTCTAACAGAACATCTCCAGAACGATCGTCCCGTAGAACGACTGATCATACCCTTCAAGTAAAAACAATTTATTTCCCCACCTTGGATTGCTCTAACCTTATCTGCGATTGGCAGAGCTTGTAGAAAACCCCCTTTTGTTGCAGAAGCTCTTTACGCTTACCAAATTCCACAACTTTACCTTTTCTCAAAACCAGTACTTTATCAACATGCATTAATGTGGATAATCGATGAGCAATGATGATGCTCGTTCTTCCGCGTGTCATTTCTTTAATGCCATTTTGAATTTGACGCTCCGTTTCCAAATCAACATGAGAAGTTGCTTCATCAAGCACCAGTATTTTCGGTTCGGCTGCAAGCGCTCTAGCGAAAGATAACAACTGCCTTTGCCCTGAAGAGATATCCCCCTCATTCAACTCCTGATCATATTTGAATGGAAGACTACTAATAAAGTTATGCGAGTTCACCGCTTGGGAAATAGACTCTATCTCCTCTTGTCCCATTTGCGGGTTTCCTAAGCGAATATTATCCAAAATACTCCCCGAAAATAAAAACACATCTTGTTGCACCAACGCTATTTGCCTTCGCAAATCATACTTATTGATATCCCTTATAGAACGGCCATCATAAAGAATATCGCCCTTTGCGATATCATAAAACTGGCAAAGGGCATTAATGATAGTGGACTTCCCGGATCCGGTAGCACCAACAATCGCAAGACTCTCACCCGCTTCCAAAGAAAAAGATAAATCCTTTAAAATAAACCGCTCTTCTTTATAAGTAAACCAGACATTCTTAAATTCCACTGCACCCTGCAATTTGAAATCATTTGCTGGTGGAACGGATTCAGGTATTTGTTCCGGAGTATCGAGCAATTCAAAAATACGCTCAGACGATGCCATAGCGGTTTGGATGATATTGAATTTTTCAGCAAGATCTCGGATCGGCTCAAAAAACTTTTGAAGATATTGAACAAATGCGACTAGAATCCCTAATTGAATCTCATCTTGAACAAATCGTCCGCCGCCATACCAAAAAACCATCGCGATCGCCAGAGAACTAAAAAAATCAATAGACGGCATATAAAAGGCGTTGTATTTAACAGTTCGAAGATCTTCTTTCAACCGCTCGCTATTAATAGATGAAAATTTTTTATAGTTCTTAGTTTCGCGATTGAAACATTGAACTGTATCAACTCCTGAAATATTTTCTTCTAAATATGAATTGAGCTCTGACACATGAGTACGGTTTTTTCTTAGCGCATCCCTTGCCCGGACTCGATATACTCTGGTTGCAGTTGCCAAAAATGGAAATATAATACAAACAACTAGAGTGAGCCTCCAGTCGAGATAAAACATGACGCAGAAAATCCCAAAAAGCGTAAATAAATCACTAAAAATAAGGATAAGTCCTGAAGTCAGCATTTCGTTCAGCACCTCGACGTCATTCACCACACGGGTAATCATTCTTCCAATGGGATTCCTGTCAAAATAGGAAAAGGACATTTTGTGGAGATGAGCAAACACCTTCGATCGAAGATCAAACATGACCTTCTGTCCAATGAATTGCATGATATAAGTCTGACAAAACTGGAATATGAAAGAAAAAACCAATACCGACAAGTATATTGCGGCAATAACATCCAACCCCTTCATATCACCTGCTTTTATATGATCATCAATAACAACTTTAGT
>JAJDBA010000014.1 GCA_029261675.1 Nitrospinaceae bacterium | reverse complement strand
GCATAGGTGTATTTAATTCGGGTTCTGTAGGACATTTGCAACACTCCATCTTTTTATTTAAGATTATAGCGTTGCGTTGACCAGTTGAGAACGCCGTCGATAGCGGACGTTTCCTACTCACAATATAATACATTAAGAAGTTGGTGAGATCATGTGCCAAGTCAATCATTGAACCTTAAGGATTTAAGAAGTGAGCATTTTGGGCAGGAACCGGCCAATAGCAGATATTTTCCACAACTAAAAATCACGTTCTCAACCAGATATGGCCTTCAGCAATTGAGCTCTATTCGCTATAAAAATATAGGATTAAAAACACTGGTTTAAGTTATAATTTATGTGTTTGAAATAATCGGCATTGCAAATTCTTTTTTTGAGGATAGTAAATGAAACGATCAATTAATTCTGTTGGAAAAAACGCAGTGGTTGTCTTATTTTCATTGATGGTACTCTCGATATTCCCCATTTCGGCATCTGCTGAGTTTCAACCCGATGAATTGAATGGCTTGGCGGTGTGGTTAAAGGCCGATGGAGTTACTGGAGTGAATGATGGAGATTCTCTTCCTCTATGGGAAGCAAGCGCAGGTACGAACTCAGATTTTTCACAATCTGTTTCAGACCAACAACCAACCTATATCGCCAGTGTTCCTGAATTAAACGGGCAACCTGCTATACGGTTTGATAATGATCGACTCTTATCAAATAACACAAACTTTTCCTTCAACAACTTCTCCATTTTTATCGCTTACAGAGAAAACGGAAATGTTAAAAATAATGAACAGTTGATCAATCACGGGGTTCAAGATGGTTTTTGGTTAGCTCGAAATAAAAAGAAGCAAAATACATGGGGCGGCGGCGTTCAGGAAAATCGTCAGCGAAATGGTGTTTTTGGCCCTATGGCAGATTTTGCGCCCCACATCATTTATCTGGAACGCGATACAACCCGAGTCGAACTATATGGAGATGGGCTTTTAATTAATCGAAAAGATGTTTTAGCCACCCCCACGCAACCCAATCCAATTAGTATTGGTGGGAGAATCAATTCTGGAAATACCAGAGGCACCCTAACGGGTGATATTGCTGAAGTAATTATTTTTTCACGTGCATTGAACGATGAAGAACGTTCAACAATTGAAGAGTATTTAGGTCAAAAATATTACATCCCTACAGGTTATGTAGGAATTGGAACCTCTGAGCCGCAAGCCAAGCTTTCTGTCAACGGCCAAATTCAAATCATTCCACGTCGAGAAGCAACCTGCCATATTTACAAGGAAGGCAGTATTTATTATGACAGTGAAGACAAAAAACATTTTGTTTGCGAAAGAGGCCATTGGACCCCTGTTCTGACGGGTAGCGTGGGGGAAGTGAATATCAAAAGCTTTGGTGCTGAAGGAGATGGAATAACAGACGATACGGCAGCCATTCAGGCAGCTGTCGATTCGGTTCCTTCGACAGGAGGTAAAGTTTACTTGCCTCCAGGAAATTATAAAATTAGTGCTCCAATCAATTTACGAACATCAAATCTTTCCTTTGTTGGTGCTGGTGCCCCAGCCACAACGTTGTCATACGAAGGTCTTTCCCAGATGGTGGTCATCCAAGCTCTTGCGGGAGCACCTGTTTCAAATGTGCTGATAAAAGGAATTCGATTCACAAACCCATTGACGGGTTTTGATCCTAATGTGGGTCATGGGAGAGGAACAATACAAACTGACACGTTTCTTGGAAATATTTCAGATGTAACCATAACTGAAATATTCATTGATAGTACAGCGATCGTTGGAATGGTGCTGGGAGGCGAACGCATTTTAGTCTCCAACAACACTATTCGAGATACCGGCCAACACGGAATCTATATTGTAACAGGCAAGGATGTCCGAGTTCATGGGAACAAACTCTATAGAATCGGTAAAGGTTCCCCTATTTGCTGCCAATCAAACATCATATTGGTGCAAGCAGACAACGTTATTATCAGCAACAACAGTATCAGTGATTTCAGAGATAATACGAATGGCATATTAGTAGGAGACGCTACTAAAGTCGCCATTACTGGAAACACAATCAGTTTGTCAGATGCGAACCAGAACGGAATCCGTCTTCATAGTGGGAGTGTTACTGTTGTAGGTAATATAATTGATGGCGGTGCCGGATACTCTAATGCAATTGGCATAGACGTAAAAGAAGGTCGTGGAGCTTTGATCAGCGATAACCAACTATTAGGCACTTGGAACAATGCTTGTATCGTTGTTCGGGCTATAGTTGAAGATGTAAACATTGATCATGTGATAATTCCCAATGGAAGACCAACCGGATGGATGATCGACTTAACGAGCTCCAAGCGCCCAGTAGTTCAAAATTCCTCTATTTTAAGTGGTACTTTTGGGATAGACCTTGGCAAAACAGATGGTGCAAAGATTATCAACAATCAAATATTAACCCAATTCGACTATAAAGTTTCGGGTCCTCCCACAAATTTTAAAATTTGGGAGCCTTGATTTCTTAAGCAACATAAAAAACCAATAAAACGCCTTTCAATACTTCTAGTTGAAAGGCGTTTTTATTTTTCTAACACTTTATAGGTTCCCTTCGTGCGAATGTCCGCTTTGGGTCGGAAGCGGTCTTACAATTGAATTCTAACTGTTCGGTGAGAAAAATAAAAGTAGGCGCGCAGAAAAGGTCTGCTGTCGGCCCAGACTGTGTGAAAACGTGGGTTGCAGATGTTTTTTCAAGGGACAACTTTCTCATTTATTTTTTCACCAGATAAAGTTGTTTTAGACCTGTGGTATTTGTTGATATGGGTCGTATTTGGTAAAAAACATCC
>JAJDBA010000013.1 GCA_029261675.1 Nitrospinaceae bacterium | reverse complement strand
CCGCACGGTTATTATAGGCTTGGTGGTGGGTCTTGCGGTAACACTTATATTAATTGCATTGGATTGGAGCCGCGTGAGCGGCATCCATTCCGGTATCATAGGTTTAGCTGTTAATCTGGCAATATGCTTTGCGACTATTGTAAAGAATCGTAACTGTCATATTGATTAATCAGCCAGTTCTGCATTCATGCCCTGATTCAAAACATAGACCATTAGGTGTTCCACCTTCTGCAACAGTTTTGAGAAGAGGAAGTGCATGTTCCTTCCAACCCTGCCCAAATGAATCCGCCGCAGATTTCAACCGTACACTATAATGGCGAAGTTTTAATTGCGTACCCTCATTGCCTTTAGGTTCCAGAAGAATTTCTACAATGGATTCGCCAGGTTTTAGATCTTCGATCCCTCCCCAGTTGAATACAACCTTTTCGTAGGGAATAACTTCTACATAATGTCCACGACAATCGGCGGTTCCATCTTTTTTGGCGACGCGAAAGATTCCCCCCGGTTTGGGATCTGCTTCTACAATTTCTCCATACCACTCCTTCATTTTTGATTCTACGGTCAGATAAGAAAATACTGTTTCAGGTTGAGCCTTAATATAAATCTCACGTGTTAACTCATACGAATCTGTCATGATGATCTCCTTTTTTTCTTTTCTTCTTTTTCTGCAGCCAATTTAAGTTTTTCGAGTCTTGGATCCCAAAAGCCTTCCAAGAGAGTTTTCAATTTGGAAAAGCCCTCAGGTTGCACTCGATAAATTCTGCTAGTGCCTGCACGACGCTCGACAATAAGGCCGGCATTTTTTAGGATGCCAAGGTGCTGCGAAACAGCAGGACGAGTAATGCTTTTGAAATTTTCTGCAATTTTTCCAGCCGACAGCTCGGACTTTTGCAGCAATTGCAATATTGCAAAACGATTGGGTTCGGCTAGAGCTTGTATTGTTTCAAACATATTTAAATGTTAGCAAGAACTTACGTAAGTGTCAACTTAAATAATGAATGGGGAGTTCAGAGAGAGTAGCCGCTAGAAAGGTCAATTGTGTTTTGCCGGTTTTAATGTATCTTCGCCAAGGCTTTGAATCTTTGATAATGTAATCTATGGCTAATAAATTAATATCTTTAAAAGTTGCGCTAATATTTCTTTTGTCATTTAGCATCGGCTGTCTTGTTATCTACTCATTAGAAAGCCGAAGAGAGCTTGAATCTCGCGCTTTGGTGACTCAAATTGCCAACTCCCATGCTCAATCTATAGAGAAGCAGCTTTCCCGCTCCCTTTCCGCGACTTTAGCTCTTGCCACAATTTTAAAAGAGAATACCTCCTTTCCAAACTTTGACAGCGTAGCTGAAGATTTAATCAAACGGTATGGTGGAATCAGTAGCTTGGCGCTGTCTCCCGATGCCATCATTCGTAAGATATATCCAGTAGAGGGAAACGAACCAGCCCTTGGGCTTGATTTAAAAAGTAATCCTAAAGCCATTGCTGCAATTGAGACGAAAAAGTTAACTATAGAGGGTCCATTTAAATTAATCGAGGGAGGGATTGCTGTAGTAGGTCGATATCCGGTATTCCTTCAGAATGAAAAAAAGGGAAAAAAGAATTTTTGGGGTTTCACATCAGTCGTAATCGAATTGTCCCAATTAATAGCAATGGCTGACATATACGGATTGGTATCTAAAAATTACCATTTTGAATTATCAAATATTGTTTTCATAAAAGGGGAAAGAAAAATCATTGCCCAATCCAGTGGCGAAAACTTAGAAAATCCCGTGTCTGTTGAGATCCAAATTGCAAATAAAAAATGGTTATTGTCCATTTCTCCTAAATCAGGATGGTACCCGTTTTATTATCTTGTATGGGAAGGATTATTGGTTTTGATTTTTAGCGGAACGCTATCTTTCATGGGTTATAGGCATTTATGCAGAACAGAAGATCTTAAAAGAACCAACCTGAAAATGATTCAGGAAATAAATCAGAGAACGCAGGCTGAAAAAAGAGTGATGATTCATGCAGAAACCCTTCAGGCGCACAATAAAGAATTAGAAAATTTTGCTTCAATAGCGTCCCATGATTTACAAGAACCCCTTCGAAAGGTAATTATTTTTGGCGACTTGTTATTGGAGCGAACAAAAAATCTGGATGAAAAGAGCAGGAATTATATTGAACGTATGCAAAATGCCTCTAAACGAATGCAAGGTTTTATTGAAGACTTATTAGGTTATTCAAAAATATCTTCAGGTCGTCAATTTGAACCTATTCATACGGAAAAAATATTGAAAGAAGTAATTGAAGACCTTGAAGCGAGGATATCAGAATCGAAAGGAACCATTGAGTACAAAGATATTATGGATTTGGAAGCGGATCCGCTCCAGATTAAACAGCTGTTCCAAAATTTATTGAGTAACGCTCTTAAATATCACAAAGAAGGTATTCCACCTGTTGTAACTATTCATGGTAAGTTACTCGATAACGGATATGTACAAATGTCATTTGGGGATAATGGAATAGGATTTGATGAAAAGTATAGGGAACAAATTTTCAAACCTTTCCGGCGCCTGCATGGAAGAAGTGCTTATGAAGGAACAGGTATGGGACTTGCTATTTGCAAGAAAATTATAGAACGCCATAATGGAGAAATTTTGGTTGAAAGTTCCCCCTGTGAAGGCTCTATTTTTGAGGTGATTTTACCTGTAAAGCAATCCCATTGAATAAAGGCAATGTTCAGCGTCTTGATATTCGATTTTCAGGAATGCTAATTGATTGTTGCCCCGCTCCAAGGTATGATAGCCGCCGAAATATAATCCACGAAACTTAGACAATTTTATGACGGAATCTGAAAAATCCCAATACGATCAGAGCGGTGTTTCCAGTGCAGGAGCTGAGACTGCGCTTTCTGGATTGCTAAAACATGTTTTACCAACGCGCAAGTTCAGCGACCGCTACCCTCTTGCAGCGGACATAGGTTATTTTGCCAACGTCATCGATTTGGGTAACGGCGAAGGCATTGCCTTTGGAACAGATGGGGTGGGAACAAAGATCATTGTCGCCGAGTTACTCAATCGCTACGACACGATTGGCATCGACTGCGTAGCAATGAATGTGAACGATGTTATTTGCGTAGGTGCGCGTCCGGTGAGTATGGTGGACTATATTGCCTGTTCGCATACCGATCCAAAAGTTTTTGATCAGCTAGGCCAGGGGTTGGCAGAAGGTGCACGACAATCAAGTATAAGTATTTCCGGCGGTGAAATTTCACAAATCAAGGAAATCATTTCCGGTATCGATCTCATCGGTGCCTGCATCGGTCATGTTTCTCTCGACAAAGTCAATACGGGAAAAGATATTAAACCTGGCAATCTTATAATTGGGCTGGCATCCAGTGGTGTTCATTCCAATGGCCTGACATTGGCTCGACGTGTTTTACTGGGCGACTCTATGGAGGAACAGAAATCTCGTGTCAATGATTACGAAGAGTTTCTAGGCCAGACTTTAGGCGAAGCATTATTAGAACCCACTCGTATTTATGTCAAACCAGTTATGGAAATGCTCGACTCGGGCATCGACCTTAAAGCAATGGTCCATATAACTAGTGGTGGATTTTGTAACCTTAACCGTGTGGAATGCGATAATATCCGTTTTGTAATCGATACCTTGCAGCCAGTTCCTGAAATTTTTAATCTGATTCAGGATAGAGGTGGGGTGAGCGAAGCAGAAATGTTTGAAGTGTTCAATATGGGAACAGGGTTCTGCCTAGTTGTAGAAGGTACCCGTGAGGTGGAGGCCGTCACTGAAATCTGCAAAAATAATGACCTTTCCTGCCAGGTAATTGGTCAGATAGAAGGCTGTCAGGGTAAAGAAGTTTCTCTGCCGCAAAAACAACTCACCGGAAAAGGCAGTCGGTTTACCTAGCCTACCCATTTATGTTTGGTTTTGAAATATCTGAAGGCCTGAAACAAAAACTCGACTCTTTTTGTGAAGAACATGACTGTGAGCTGTTCCCAGTTTTTATTGCAACATTACAGGCTTTATTATTTCGTTACTCCGCACAAAAAGAAATTGCGGTCTTCACTCAAACTCCCCCCGGTTTTTCTTCTCCTAAGCTTGTCCAATATCTGAGTAGTTTAGACGACTCATTAACATTCAAACAATTATTCGATTCAGTCAAAGAATCTGAAATGGATTCTACGGATCACGAAAAAATTTTACTTGAAGCGATAGAAACACAAGAACCCGGACGTACTCCCCTCTATTCGGTTATTTTGAATGTCGAATCGGTTCTATCAGAAAAAAATGTTTTGCCTAATGATCTGGATTCCTCAGAGCCTGTACTGGTTATTGATATCAGGGAAAAGGAAAAATCTTTTCAGGTTGAGATCGGTTGTAGCATCGAATTGTTCGATGCGGATTTGCTCTCTCGTTTTGCTGGCCATTTCGTTAACCTTTTACAAAGTGGGACCAATGACCCAGAACAAGCTATTTCCGCTCTCACTCTTTTGTCCAAAGACGAACATGAAAAAAGGATCAAAACCGATACCAAAGTAAATACTCCAGGTGACGGAATCATTCATCATTGGATCGAATCGGTAGCGAAAGAAAATCCACAATCCCCCGCCTTGGAACTTGCAGGCAAAACCTTAACCTATTCAGAGTTGGACAGTCGTGCCAACCAGTTAGCAAATTATTTGCGCATGGTGAAGGTGGGGCCTGACTGTTGCGTAGGAATATTTATGTCGCGTTCCTTCGATAGCATGATAGGTATTCTCGCCATTTTAAAGGCAGGGGGTGCTTATGTTCCTTTAGATCCGGCTTACCCTGATGAACGATTGCAGTCCATATGGCAAGAAATGGACTCCCCAATTTTGTTAACGCAATCGAACCTGAAAGATAAAATTGATGCAGGCGGTGTGAAATCTCTGTGTCTTGATACGGATTGGCAGGAAATAGAGAGATTTTCTACAGAACCGCCGCAAGTAAAGCTAGAACCAGAAAACCTTTCATATGTTATTTTCACATCTGGCTCCACTGGAAAACCCAAAGGCATTTTATTAACGCATGGGGGTCTCAATAACTTGACGCATGTATCAAATCGTTTCTTCCATGTTCATAAGAAAAGCCGTGTTCTACAATTTTCTTCTTTTGGATTCGATGTCGCTGTTTGGGAAATTTTTATGGCCCTTGCCGCAGGCGCCACTTTGTGTCTGGGAACGGGAAAGTCTCTTTTCTCTCTATTAACTTTACCGAGAACTTTGAGGGAGGAAAAAATAACCATGGCTTTACTCCCTCCTTCCCTATTGAATGTTATTTCTTCTGAAGGATTAGATTCCTTGGAAACGGTTATCGCAGTAGGGGAGAGGTGCACTAATGAGAATGTAAAAAAATGGGCGCCGGGGAGAAATTTTTTCAACGGGTATGGTCCAGCCGAAGGTACCGTCACGGTATCGGCTTATCTCACCAATGCCGATGAACCTCCCAGACCTTTAGGTCCTGCTATTGGTCGGCCTTTGGAAAATATTGAAATTTATATTTTAGATTCAGCTTTGAACCCGGTGCCCATCGGCGTTCCGGGTGAAATGTGTCTTGGTGGCATTTGCATTGCGCGTGGTTATCTAAATCAAGAAGAAAAGACAAAAGAAAAATTTGTCGAGCATCCGTTCCGTCCTGGCAAACGCATTTACCGTACAGGCGACCGCGCCCGCTTTTTGCCGGATGGTAATATGGAATTTTTAGGCCGCGTAGATTATCAGGTAAAAATTCGTGGTTACCGTGTCGAACCGGGAGAAATTGAAGCGGTGCTAAATGGATGCGAAGGTGTTAAGGCCTGTACCGTGACAGTAAAAAAACATTCGAACGATCAACCTTATCTTATCGCTTATCTTGTCGAAGATGATAAAACTCCGTTGAAAATGGAAAGCCTGTTAAAGACCCTACAGCAAAAATTCCCTCCTTATATGATTCCTTCAGCGTTAGTATTGTTAGAAAAAATGCCGTTGACCGCAAATGGAAAAGTCGATCGCTTGAAGCTACCAGAACCCAAACCCACGGATTTTCAAACTGTTTCAGGGAAATCCTCCTCGAATTGGATGAAAAGCTTTCTTGGTAATTGATCTTTCTTTCATTTTGTAACGTATCTTTGACATGAAACTATTCGGATAAGTGATATGATGCGGGACTGAATCGGATTGAATTTTTGTCAATTGGAGCCTTTATGAGTTTCAAAGGAGAATACCAGATCGCCAACCTGGAGGAGAGGTTGCCGAATAATGAAGTGCGTTGCAATTTGTCTCCGCGAAATTGCAAAATGAAGGAAGGGCAATTGGGATTTTGCGGAGTCCGAGGCAACCGCGATGGCAGATTGGTCACCTATACTTTTGGCAAAGGCGTACACCTCACCGAGGAATTGATCGAAACCGAAGCGATTTACCATTTCGCCCCGGGTGCAAAAATACTTTCTCTCGGTAATATCGGCTGCAATTTAAATTGCCAATACTGTCAGAACTGGAAAACCTCGCAAGCCAAATTTGTCGAAGATAAAGATGTTCATTCTTTTACTCCGGAATCCATAATTGAAACGGCGTTACGGCACGACATCCGTGTACTTTCTTGGACCTACAACGATCCGGTTGTCTGGCACGAGTTCGTAATCGCTACCGCCAAGCTTGCGAAAAAGGCGGGGATATACAATCTATATAAATCAGCCTGCTTCATCACCGAAGAAGCATTGGATGAACTTTTGCCGCATATCGACATTTTTTCTGTTTCAATAAAAGCAATTGATGAAGCTTATTATCGAAAACTAACCACCGGGTGGTTGCAACCAGTACTGAATGCAACCAAAAAAATCTATAAGGCTGGCAAGCATCTGGAAGTCAGCAACCTAATGATTACCGATGTTAGTGATAATGAACAGTCTGCCCGAAATATGACGGGCTGGGTTTTGGAAAATCTGGGGCCGGAAGTTCCTTTGCATTTTGTCAGGTTCCACCCGGAATACCGCATGCGCGATACGGTGAGAACACCGATTGATCGATTAGAAAAGGCACAGGCCATTGCTAAAGAAATGGGCATGCAACATGTGTATCTCGGAAATGTCGCCAATTCAGAAGCGACCAGTTCTTTCTGCAATTCTTGCGGTAGCAAGCTGGTGCATCGATTCGGTTTAGCGGCACACCTCGAATCCTTGCAAGACGATGCGACTTGCGCAAAATGCGGTAAAGCCGCTCACTTTAATGCCCTCGATTTGAAAAACAAAAGTGCCGTGGTCATGCAACCTGATAAAGAATTTCGCCGCCATGATTATGATTGGAGAGGTGATATTATCTCGCTACATGTTCAAGCTAAAAATCCTTCCGACCAACCCGCAAGCATTTATTATCGAGCGAAAAATGCAGAGCTGGATTATTGGAAAGAAATCGCCATGGCACCGGGAGAAAGCTATCGCTTTATTCTCGCCAAGTCGAATGAAAAAGATACGGGGTTGGAAATTGCCTTGCCAGATTATATAGTTTCGAACTTATTTGAAGTTTTTGATAGGGCACACTTTCCTACTATTTCTATAGAAGAGGGTGTCTCGGAGAACGACAGAACAGCCCTGCCAAAATTTGAAGGAAAGCAGATTCCTGACAAGCTCAAACTTTCCCTTGCGGAGCCAAAATCATAAAAGATTTATCTAAATTAAACCCGATTACTCGTGCATTGCATACTCGCGAAGACGATGCGGGCGCACACCCTGCAGTTACTCCTGTTTATCAAACCAGTGCCTTTGAAGCCGACTCGCCTTACTTTTATACGCGCAAAAATAATCCTAATGTAGCAGAGCTTGAAAAAGTTTTGCAGACATTGGAGAACGCCGAGCATGCCGTAGCTGTAACCTGTGGCATGTCAGCAATATTTATGACTCTGGAAATTTTACGCCCCGGTGACACACTGGTGGTGAATCCCTATATTTATGGATGCAGCTACAAACTTTTACAGCGGATCTGTGAGAGAAGACAGTTCAAGCTTGTTGATTTGGACTTTTCTGAGGAGTCCAATATAGAAAAAATTCCGGCAGAAACAAAAATGGTTTTTTTTGAAACTCCGACAAACCCATTTCTAAAAACCATCGATATAGAAAAAGTTTCAAAATTTGTGAAAGGTAATAATCCAAATGTGGTAATCGTGGTCGACAATACCTGGGCAACGCCTTTGTTCCAGCATCCTCTAGAATTGGGTGCGGATGTTTCTTTGCATAGCGGCACCAAATATTTTTCCGGTCACAGTGATGTGATGAATGGTGTTTTAATGACGGATCGCCAAGACCTGGCTGATGAATTTCGCGAAACCCGATTCTATGGGGGCTTGCTGCTTTCTCCCGAAAACGCGTGGCTCACCCGTCGTAGTCTGCAAACTCTGGATATCCGATTGAAACAGCAGCAAAGCGTATGTGCAGAGATGAGGGATTTTTTAAAGCAGCAACCGCAAGTCGAAAAGGTCTTTTATCCTAAAATTGATGGCAAGCAGTTAAAAGGGTATGCCGGAATCTTATTTTTTGAACTCAAAAACCCGGATGGATATATAAAATTCAGGCAGGAGTTAAATCTTTTTAATACCGGAACCGGTATGGCCTGTGTGACATCCATGGTGGCTCAGCCTTGGTCGGGCAGTCATGCTTCTATGACGGATGAAGAAAAACGTCAAATCAATATTGGCGAAAATCTGGTGCGATTGTCATTCGGATTGGAAAATTCAGAGGATTTGAAACAAGATCTTATTCAAGCCTTTCAAACAATCAGTTCGTGACTATGTCATTTGATGTTTTAGATTTATAAGGATAAAAATTTTGGAACGAAAAAAGATTGCTTCGGATATTAAAGAATTTATTCAAAATGAATTTCCAAAACCGGGTTTGGAATTGACCGATTCCACAAAACTTTTAGATCAAGTACTTCTCGATTCTCTTGCGATAATTTCCACAACCCTGTTTCTTGAAAGTCAATTCGACATCGATATTGTCGAATCTGATTTAACCTTGGAAGTTTTTGGCAGCATTGACAGTCTTTCAGAATTTGTTCATTCTAAACTAACAACCATTCCTCCATCTTGTTGAACATCGTGATCATTGGAATACAAGAATCTATGAATTCTTTTTGGTGATTGTATGCTTGGGCTTGGTAGCACCCGTCCCATAGATCCTCTTGAGCAGGAAAAAAATAACCGGCATCAGATCATCCCGGTTTTTGCTGTTTTGGTTGTTTTGGCGATTTGCTGTTTTTTGTTCACAAAGGTACACGAAAACCTGGGTGTTCCTTCTCCTAAAAAACTCGCCCAACAATATGGAGTTTTCATTCCCCATATTTTTGATAGAGAAGGAGATGTCGATTGTGAATTATCGATTTCCTCAACTTCAAAGTATAAAAGTGATGACGAACGCCTGATTTTTTTTTCCGGAGTTTCTGTTACCTTCCTACTGGTTTATTTTTTGCCTCTAAGGTTTAAACCAGGTTCACTGGCGGTATCGTTTTTTATTTTAGTCTGCATCCTATACGGCATCCAAAATGCAGCGCTATTAACTGCAGCTCATATTCTCGTATATTTCTCACTACATCCTTTATTTGGGAATAGGCTTTGGCAAGGAGCC
>JAJDBA010000012.1 GCA_029261675.1 Nitrospinaceae bacterium | reverse complement strand
CAAGGCAACGGCAACACGGTTACATTCAGGACATTAAAAAATTCTATCAGCAGAGACACCAACAGCAATATTACTACATCTACAGGCACCATCCGATTCCTCGATGGGAATGATGAAATCCGTACCCAGGGAGGCGATATTATTTTTGAAGCAAAAGGTGACCTGATCATAGGAAATTTAACTTCGAACGGAGGAGACATTTCCTTAACAGGTAGAACTTTAAATTTGGTGGGCAACATAAACAGTGGAACAGGGAATGTAACCATTGGGTCGAACACCAATATTTTTCTGGGTGGGAGCGGGTTGTCGGGTTGTGGAATCGGTTTCGCAAGCCTGTGCGATATGTCCATCGTGCAATCTGAGCTGGACAGAATCAGCGGCAATAAGCTCACCATTGGCGGAACCTTGAACGGTGATATCGACGTAAATGGTGTCACTCTTACTTCCTTTACTGAAGGCGTGGTATTAGATGTAAACACCCATGTCTCTGGTTCAGAAGGCGCTATTATATTTCAGGCGGACTCTTCGTTCTCTTCACTTGAAGCAAAGGCCGTAAACGGAATTAATGTCAATGCCAATATCACCACAACCACAGGGGGTATTAGCTTAAACGGTGACGCCGATAGCGGTGTCGATTCCATCGACCCAAAAGATAATATTACTTTTGCCAGCGGCGTTTCTCTAAACAGCGCAACATCTATTAGCTTGAGCGCTATTACGGGTGGCATGACTGCGGCCGCCGGGTTGACCCTGACAGCACCTACGAGCATCACGACAACTGGCAACTTAACAGCCGCCGGAGCCGTTACCCTGACAGCAAACTCGGGTATTACTTTGAATGGTGGCATTACCACGTCTGCAGGTAATCTGACCATCAACGCAAACTCCTCAGTATTAACATTAGGAAGTGGAATTACTCTGAGCTCAGCAGGGGCCTTGGCACTTAGCGCCAGTAATACAACCTCCGCAGGAAACCTGGTTTTAACCTCTACCGGCTCAACTATAAATATAGACAACGCTCTAGTTTCTCAAGGTGCCGTAACAATGACTGCTAACAGCGGCATAACTCTCGGTAACAGCACGCTAACGGCGACAGGAAACATCAATCTACAAGGGGGAAGTTCGCTCTCTCTGGCAAGCGGAATGAATATCTCAGGAGGCAACATAACTTTAGCTGGGACTACGATTACAGCCAACAATGGTTCACTCACTCTAAATTCCACAGGCAGTATCACCGTAAGTAATTCGCTGACTTCAGTAACAACAGCGAACTTGACTGCAAGCTCGGGAATTTCCCTTGCCGGTCTTTCGGCAAACGGCACCGTTGATCTGAATTCAGGCACCGGCAACACCACGATAACCGGAGCTGTAACAACAACCAACAACGCTCTTAATATTACGGCTAGCGATTTAGTTTTGACTGGGTCGCTTAACCCAGGTACAAGCGCAACCACCCTCAATGTATCTAACAGCGGAAGTTTAGGTTTGGGATTTACTTCTGGGTTTGCCGGAATGAATATCAGCAATGCTGAACTGGCTCTTATCACCGGCGATCTCAATCTGATCAATGGCAGTATTACTATTGCATCTGGAACGGCATTGAACCTTGTTGGAAAACTGACTATCGGTCAAAGTGGAGGAACCATAACAGGGCAAGGAGCAATGACTTTGTCTGGCACCACCGGATTGATCATCAACACCAGTGCCATTACTTCTACGGGAGACATCACATTAGCTTCGGCCACCGGCAACATCACGACCGCAGGAGCGATAACGCTTGAATCCACCGGTGCTATAAATCTCAATAATAATTTCATAGCATCCGGTGCGATTGTTCTTAAATCAAATGGGCTGACAATTGGAGGGTCAACATTAAGTAGCGGAACCGCATCGACAACAATTCAAACAAACCTGGCTAATGCTACCATCGGTCTAGGGGCTTCCAACTGCGGCGGCACTTGTGGCTTGAGTTTGACTTCGACCGAGCTCGGAAAAATTGTAGCCGGAGATCTCATTGTTGGGGATAACACCAATGGCAATATCACAGTTGAGGGAATCGCTTCAACGGATACGGACCAGTTCGCATCAGTAACTTTAAATGCAACATCCTCAGGATCATCGGTTATTTTTGAAAATTCCGCTTCTACTTTTCAGACCGTAACTGTGAATGCCGGAAATGGGATTACGCTTTCATCCAACCTAACTACTAACGGAGCTACTAGCTTCGATTCAGATAGTGACGCGAATGGCAGTGGTGTTTTTACGATCTCAGCAGGCCTGACGCTGAACACCAGTAACAATTCTTTATCCATCACCTCCAGCAATATAACATTGGGTGCTGGCAGCGCAATCAACTCAGGAGCTGCAACATTATTAGCATCGCAATCAGGCCAAACTATAGGACTGGGTTCAGGTGCTGGTAGCTTTTCTTTGAATAATACGGAACTCAGCCAGATCACGGCTACAGGTCTGACAATAGGAAATAATTCCAACGGAACCATCACAGTAGACAACGTGACTTCTTTTTCCGGGCCATTAACCTTGAATGCAACTGCAGCGGGAAGTGTAATTAACTTTTCTGGAACAGCTTCTTCAGGCCTGGGCGATATAACTCTTAACGCAGGAACAGGCGGTATCAATTTTGGCATTGACGTAGCCATTACAGGCACCCTCAGCCTCAGCACATTGGGAACCGCCAACGCAACAGTGATTAGCAACAGCGCGCTCACATTAGGTGCTTCAACGGTAGGAGGAGACCTCAATGTAACGATAGGAGGAGATAATTCGTTGAACGTCAACGGTACTATTCAAACTACAGGCAATACAACCCTTAGAGCCGATGACGATATTATTTTTACAGCTGCAGGAGATATCACCACTACGTCTGGAAACATTGTTGTAGCTGCAGATAATGATTCGGATAATAACGGCTCAGGCGGCGCACTAACAATGGTAAGTGGAACCACCTTTAGCGCAAGCACAGGGACTCTTGCATTATCTGCTGACGAAGACATTACTCTTGGTTTGCTCTCCACCTCAACTTCCTTAACCTTGAATTCAACAAACGGTGGCGTTCGTGATGCCGACTCTACCTCTTTGGATATCAGCGCAAGTACTCTGATAGCCAATCTCGTAACAGGGTTTGGAACCGCAGCCAATGCCATTGAAACAAATATTGGATCGGTGGATATTAATAACTCTGGTTTGGGAGATATCAATATTTTCGAATTAAACGAAATAAATATAACTAATATTAACCATACTGGAACCGGAAATATTAACGTCTCGTTTATAGGTGCCGCCACCGGCCAACAAAATGCAATTGCATTATTGGGATCTGTATTATTCACTCGCCGCGACAATGAAAACCTACCTGTTGGGGATAAAACATTAGGTGAGCGAGCTCTCGAAACAACGGGACAATTATTCCCTCAACTAGAAATCTTTCAAGAAAGCTATTTAGATATTGACCCGGCAAGAGCTACAAGAGCTAAGAGTAAAGAACTTCCCTATCTTGATTTATTTAGCGAAGTAAAACAATTGGTAGAGATTGATGAAGAAACAGCCGTCTATTTTGATGGTTTGGAAAATCTTGAGAATGTCTGGGAAGGTACCGGGATTAAGAACAGTCAAATAGCCAAGAGAAAAAGATCATCGAAAAGAGACCTTGCCAGACGACCTAAAACAACATTCGAAAAAGAACAGGTGGCTGAAATTTCTTTTACAAAATCAGCACAAAAATCTTCACCCTATTTTGAGGATACATCTGGAAAGAAAAGAGCCTCTTATCAATCTTCACCTAAACCTCCCAAGAGGTCACCTAAACCTCTGTTCAGTTTGAGCCAGATAGACTCTCTCAGCTTCGCCCGCTGATCTCTATTTCGTTGAATATTCGTAATTTGCCAAATAATCAGCATCAATAATTGAGATTTTTCCGTACTGCGGGTTTTCTATAAACTCATTATTTATACTGTCATATTGCTTTCCCATTTCAGGATGGCTGACCAATTCAAGCAACCGTGTTTCAACCGGGTCACGCCTTAGAAGTTTTAACGTGGCTTCATCTGGTTTTAAATCCGGCTCCAGGTTTTCCAGTGCAACTAAAGGCTCCTCACCTTCTGCCATGCGCTGCTGGATCGTCTCCTCAATCGTTGCTTTCCTTTTCATATGTCGGGCGTGTGGAAAGTCGGCTTGCGAAAAAATCATAAAATCGAGATTCAACCAGTAATTATTCACAAAGTCATCGAAGTCTACTTCAACTCCACTACTCAAATGGATGTCTCTCGACTGATCCGGTTTCTCCCGGATGAGACTGTTATAAATCTGAATAATATTGTGAACGGAATCGTACAAAACAGTCCAGTGATAACTATTCCCGGTTTCATGAGTACGGAAAGAATCCATCGCCTTAATAAGAATTACCAAAGTGTCATGCATATCCTCCATTTTTAAAAATGCGGACGCCCAAGGAAACCGCTGACGGTACCACTGATCGACATCTGCCGGATACTCCTGCCTATTGCTGTCGGCAGGCGGACGATAATCGTTATCGACAAAATTGAGAATATCATCGACCTCTTTGTAGGCAAGGTCTAATCCCGCTCGAACAACCGTGTATGGAAACAGTTTTCTTTGGTATTCCATATAGCGTTTCAAGTCTGGCAGTTTCTCTTCCAACGCATGGGTATGGTCTCGCTGACCGATATCTTTAGAAAAAATTAGCATAAGTATTTTGAATTAAATTATTTGGAAGGATCGAACCGTTGAGAAAACATTTTCATTATATTCATTTTTTCTTCATCACTCATGGACTCAACAGATTTACGAATTTCCTGCATTTGTTCAGGGGTCATCTTTCCCATGGCCTCTTTTGCAGCATCCTGAAACCCTGCCATATTGCCCGCAGCCCCTTTTACCCACGAGAAGTCATCGGTAGAAGAAGGATTGGGTGATTTGAAATCGATCTTTTCCCGAGAACGAAACTCAACATGATTACCAATGATTTTTCCGAAAATCTGCTGTTCCTGCAAATTATCCAAAACATCAGACAAATTTGTTCCGTGTTTTTTACAAGCATCGTAAACCGGTTTGAACGGAAGCCGAACTATCTTTTCGGGAAACCCGTTTTTATTAATGGAATGTTTAATGCTTTCTTCTGCTTGATTAGGTTCAGCCATATTTCAATAAATTTTTAACGTCTCAGATAATTAAGGATTAATGCCTATTGTAGTATAATCTTCCAAACGGGATGAAATATTAATTTCCCAAGAATCCATCTGAAAAACAAGTCGAAAATGCCCGCAAGTAAAAAGAGCGATAAATCAGCACCAAAAAAACCAAAAACCACCCTACGAATTGCTCTGGCTCAAATAAACTCGGTAGTCGGCGATTTTGATTACAATACCAACAAAATAAAAAACCATTTAAAACAAGCACGGAAAATGGGTGCCGATGTGATTCTTTTCCCAGAATTAACGGTCACGGGCTATCCACCTGAAGACTTGCTGCTAAAAGAAAGTTTTCTAAAGCAAAGCCAAAAGGCCCTGGAAAGAATTGTATCTCATACTCGAGGACTGACAGCCATTGTCGGCTTTGCAGAAAAACACGGCAACGCCATTTATAATTCTGCGGCTCTGCTTTGCGATGGCAAACATGTCGGCACTTGCCGAAAAATGCTGCTTCCAAATTATGGCGTATTCGATGAAAAAAGATATTTTCAAGAAGGCAACACACCCGTTCGGTTTGCATTAAAAGGAGCAACACTGGGTATTACTATTTGCGAAGATATATGGGAGGAATCAGGGCCGGGAAAAACTCTTTGCAGTAAAGGCGGAGTAGACCTACTGTTGAATATTTCTTCTTCTCCCTTCCACAAAGGTAAGAGTAAAGCACGAAAAAAAATGATCCAGCAACGTGCACGCAGTTATCGCTCGCATATTGCTTATGTCAATCTGGTCGGCGGTCAGGATGAGCTGGTGTTTGACGGGCAAAGCATGATGGTGGCACCCAACGGGAAAATCATCACACAGGGAAATTCTTTCGTAGAAGAATTAATTTTTTCCGATATCGCAATCATCCCTAAGCCAAAGAAAAACCCATCTTCTAAAATCAGATCTTACCGCGCACCAGCAGGGCTAGCGAAACAAAAAAAATATCCTGCACTTCCCCCTCATGTTTGCTGTGAAAAAACAGAAGTGGAAGAGATTTTTTCAGCACTGGTCTTAGGCACTCGGGACTATATTTCCAAAAACGGATTCTCCAAAGCAGTACTCGGGCTGAGCGGAGGCATCGATTCGGCATTGACCGCCGTCATTGCAGCGCAGGCGCTAGGCCCAGAAAACGTGGTCGGGGTGCTGATGCCCTCGCCCTACTCTTCTGAAGGCAGCGTTCAAGACTCCCTTGATCTAGCCAAAAATATAAATATTGCGACTATGACGCTTCCTATAGAAAAAGCCATGAAGGCATACAATCACATCCTTGCAAAACCATTTAAAGGAACGGCTTCCGGATTGGCAGAAGAGAATCTGCAAGCAAGAATACGTGGCAACTTGCTCATGGCACTTTCTAATAAAATGGGCTGGATGGTTTTGGCAACAGGAAATAAGAGTGAATTCAGTGTGGGATATTGCACTCTTTACGGTGACATGGCTGGAGGATTCGCCGTCATTAAGGACGTTCCGAAAGTTTGGGTCTATAAAGTTTCGCGCTGGCTCAATGACGAAAAAGAAATCATCCCCGAGTCCATCATCACAAAAGAACCCTCGGCAGAACTACGGCCCGGTCAGAGAGATACCGATTCGTTGCCTGTCTACGATTTACTGGATCCGGTCTTGTTAAAATACATCGAAGAAGATAAGTCGGTCGAAGAGATAAAAATTCCCGGCTTGTCGAAAACCGATATCAAGCGAGTCACAAAATTGGTGGATGCCAGTGAATACAAACGTCGGCAAGGCCCTCCAGGTGTCAAAATCACACCCAAAGCCTTCGGCAAAGACAGGCGTTTGCCTATTACCCACCGGCATAAAAGTTGATCACAGACAAACACAGACCCTTCGCCAGCATTGCCTCCCCTGTTAGAGGGTGGTAGAATTGGCCTTCAAATAAAAATTATCTCATATCGAGTTCTTATATTTAGAGGGGAAATATTTATGAAAAAAATTGGTGTCGTTCTTTCAGGATGCGGTGTGTATGACGGCTCGGAGATTCATGAAGCGGTCATCACTCTTTTGGCAATCGATCGTGCCGGTGCCAAGGCGGTATGCATGGCCCCTGATATCGATCAAATGCATGTGATCAATCATCACAATGGACAGGAAATGCCAACGGAAAAACGCAATGTATTGGTAGAGTCGGCACGCATTGCCCGTGGGGAAATCCGCGATATTAATGCGATCAAAGCCGATGATATTGATGCATTAGTCCTCCCCGGTGGATTCGGAGCGGCTAAGAACCTCTCAAACTTCGCAGAAAAAGGCGATGAATGCGATGTGAATCCCGAAGTCATGAGGCTGGTGAAAGAGTTTGCCGCCAAGCAAAAACCACAAGCGGCGTTATGCATCGCTCCGGCTATGATGGCAAAAATCTACCAAAGCGAAACCGTCAAACCCACCTTGACGATCGGAAACGATAAAGAGGGAATTAGCATGATTGAAGCTATGGGGAGTCACCATCAAGAATGTGCCGCAACGGATTTCGTTTTTGACGAAGAAAATAAAATTGTTTCAACCCCTGCCTATATGGTCGGCCAAAGTATTTCAGAGGTAGCGGAAGGGATCGAAAAAACCATCAATAAACTGGTCAGCATGATTTAGATTTCTCCATCTTGCCCAGATTTCACTATTTCCATCAATGGGGCAGTTTTTTCGCCCTGTTTTCCCCTCTAAAAACCCTGTTTTCCTCTTATAATTAAAGGATTTCCGCCATTTTCCCGTAAAGAAAGATTAGACCCTTGTATATAATATAGAAACGATATGGTTTTTCTGCCCACATATTGAAAAAATCTAATGAGCGAATTTAAGAAAAAATTACTGATCACAGGCGGTGCCGGTTTTATTGGCAGTAATTTTATTAACTATATCCATCGTTGTTACCCCGATTACAAAATTTTGCTCCTCGATGCGCTGACTTACGCTGGCAATCTCGATAATATTTCTCCTGCTTTAAAATCTAACTGCCATTTCGAATTTTTTCACGGGAATATCACCCATCCCGATCTTGTCGGCAAACTGGTTGCCGAGGCGGATATTGTCGTTCACTTTGCCGCAGAGTCACATGTGACTCGATCGATTTACGATAACGCGATCTTTTTCGAAACCGATGTCATTGGCACCCAAGTGGTTGCAAATGCAGCGGTGAATAATCCTGTAGAATTGTTTGTGCATATTTCATCCTCGGAGGTTTATGGAACGGCTATAGCCGACCCGATGGATGAAGAGCATCCGTTGAATCCGATGAGTCCCTACGCAGCGGCGAAAGCGGGTGCCGACCGATTGATTTATTCCTATATAAAAACTTACGATTTACCAGCGGTGATAGTTCGACCTTTTAACAACTACGGTCCCTGTCAACATTTGGAAAAGGCTATCCCCAATTTTATTGTTAGTGCTTTGCAAGATAAACCACTCACTATTCATGGTGATGGCAACAGCTCGCGTGACTGGTTATTTGTTGAAGATACTTGCCGAGCATTGGACAGAATTCTACATGCAGATCGGGAAAAAGTACTAGGTCAGACAATAAACTTGGGAACAGGCAGCGACACTTGCGTACTTGATATCGGACGCAAAGTTTTGGAAAAACTGGAAAAGCCGGAAAGTATGCTCAATTATATCAAAGATCGTCCCGGCCAAGTTTCACGTCATATTTCCTCTATAGATAAATCCCAAGATTTACTAGATTGGCAGGCAGAAATAAGTTTGGATGACGGGTTGGAAAAAACCATTGAGTTTTACAAAAACAACCGCCAATGGTGGGAGCGATTTATCTGGATGAAAGAACTTTGGGGATCTTAGGAGTTAAATCTATGCGCGTGACTATTCTTCAGCCTTCCTATTTGCCTTGGCTGGGATTTTTCGAGCAAATGTATCGCTCGGATCAATTCGTCTTATACGATGACGTGCAGTTCACCCGAAGAGACTGGAGAAACAGAAACCGAATTCGCGTGCTGGAAGGTTCGGTCTGGTTGACGGTACCGGTAATTCAAAAAAATAAATTTGAACAAAGCCTTCTTGAAACAAAAATCGATAATTCCACATCATGGAAACGAAAACATTTGGAAACCATTCGATGTCATTATTCCAAGACACCTTTTTTCGACTTATACTTCCCATGGTGCGAGAAAGTATTTAACAGCGAATGGGATTTTTTATTAGACCTTTCGATGGAGACCATCCAATATTTAAAAGAGCAGTTAAAAATAAATACTCCTCTTCTTCGTTCTTCTGAATTGGACGAATCTGGCAATAAGAATGACAGGCTGATTTCGATTTGCAAACAACTTGGCGCAACACAATATCTAAGTGGAGAATCAGCTAAAAACTATATTTCGGAAAAAGATTTTTCCGATCAAGGTATTGAACTGGAATATCAGAAGTATCAGCATCCGGAGTACCCACAACGCTACGAAGGCTTTGTTCCATTTTTATCAACGATAGACTTATTGTTTAACTGCGGCGATAAAAGTATGGAATTTTTAAAACAAACGGACTGCGTTTAAGAGCTTTATAATTATGGATTTCAAGTTTATTCAAAAAATTCTACCGCGCTTGTATTCACTGTTGCCGTTTTACTTCGCCCCGCGACGTTCTCTGCCGCCGATTCAGGCATTTTTTGAAGTGACCTATCGTTGCAATCTCCGTTGCGACATGTGCCATTATCTCGAAATAATCGATGACACGGAAACCAATAAAACTTACAAAAATGAACTCTCCGCAGATGAGGTCAAAAAGGCCATTGCAACACTTCCGCGTTTTTCATTGATCACGTTTACAGGTGGCGAAGCATTTATGAAAAGTGATTTCATGGAAATCCTTGAATTCGCTGTCAAGAATCACAAGGTCCATATCATCACAAACGGAACTACCTTGAGCGAAAAAGTGGTTGAAGACTTAATGAGTTTACGACTCAAGTCGGTTTGGGGTTGTGGATTATTTTATATAGGGGTTTCTATTGAAGGTGCGGAAGAGCTTCACGATAGCATCACCACTATTCCCGGCTCTTTTAAGAAAACCACACAGGGACTTGAAAGACTGATTGCGCGCAAACAGGAATTAAAATCCAAGTTTCCACTCATTCATCTCACCTGCGTAATCAATCGGGGAAATGTAATGGACCTTGTTCCGCTCTATGAATATGCAAATAAGCTTGGTGTGAATGTTTGCAATTTTGTAGTGAGTAGCCCAGCAACCTACTGGCATGGAAAAGATTATGATCAAGACCACCATCTGGATCGCCCAACGGCACCGGTCGAAGAAATCGAACCCAAAAAATTGAGCCGCCAATTATCACAACTCGAAACAATCGGTCAGGGCTTTAAAACAAAACTAAGATTTTCGCCAAACTATATTACGATAGAAGAAATTGTTCGCTACTACTCCAACAAAAGCTCCTACAAAGATTACCGTTGTTTTATTCCGTGGGCAAAAGTGGCCTTTTCTGCCTACGGCGATGTGTTCAGTTGTCCTCACTATAGAGTAGGAAATATAAAAGACGATAACGAGCTCACTTCCTGGAACTCTGATCGCATTCAAGGGTTTCGTGAAAAATTAAAATCAGAGGGAATATTTCCCGGTTGTCTGGGCTGCTGTCAATCGGAATACATTGGCCAGACTGCCCCTGAAGGGGAAACGGTAAGAATTCGCGAAACCGAGATGGTGTGTTCTCGCCCATCATGAATAATATGGATAGGAAAATAGAAATTTCGATTGTCGTTCCTGTTTTCAATGAGGTATCTCTTATTGAAGAGTTAGTCTCAAGGATCAAGGTTGTCTGCGACAAGCTAAATCAATCTTACGAAATTGTGATTGTTGATGATGGCAGTTCTGATGGCTCATACGAAAAGTCGAAACAGATTCAGGCTAATGATAGTGCATTGCGCATTGTAAAGCTTACTCGGAATTTCGGGCAACAGGCTGCGGTGCTTGCCGGTTTCAGAATCAGCAAAGGAAATATCATCGTTCAACTGGACTCAGACTTACAAAATCCCCCTGAAGAAATTCCAAAACTTCTTGATGCCATGTCCGATGATATTGATATGGTCACCACGGTTCATCGCAAACGTCGCGATGGCATGTTGCGAGTCATCGGGTCACAATGCTTGCTAAAGATCGGGCAAGCTCTTTTTGGGGATTCCGTAAAATTGAATTTGAGTTCGTTCCGCGCAATACGCCGTAGCGTAGTGGAAAAGATTGAAGCTTGCAAAGACAGGTCTCGCTATATGGCGGTTTTGATGAGTTGGATGGGATTGCCCAGCATCGAAATTGAAGTGGAACATCATGAACGAAAACAAGGCATCACCAAGTACAGCATTCTTAATTTACTGAAACTATCATGGGATCTTGTAACAGGCTACTCCAGCTTTCCTCTACGTATGGTAACCTATATGGGAATGTTTGGTGCTTTCCTGGGATTTTTAATGATGGCTTTCTTACTATTCCAAAGAATTGTAAATGGAATTTTAATTGAAGGCTTTGTGGTTTTACTCGCGGTGTTTGCATTTTTTGCCGGCGTACAATTATTGTCCATTGGGTTTTTGGGAGAATATCTAGGACGAGTGCACCACCAAATTCAAGAACGGCCTGACTATATTATTGAGAAGGTTATCGAATAATGCGTGTCAAACCCCTCACATCGCTCATCATCGAACCGACCAATACCTGCAACCTGCGTTGCACCTTTTGTTTTGTGACAGAAGGCATGACACGAGACGAAGGGTTCATAGATTTAAAACTGTTCAAAAAGATCATAGATGATACGCCCGACCTGGAACATTTATGCATGCATAACTGGGGAGAGCCTTTACTTCACAAAGAAATTTTTGAGATGTTCGATTACGCACATAAGGCTGGCGTCAAACATATTGTCATGAACACTAACGGAACTCTATTGACAGATAAGATGATCAACAAAATCATTGAAAGTCCCTTAAACATCATTCGGTTTTCTATTGATGGTTCTGCAGACACTTTTAAAAGAATTCGCGGTGTCGAACTTCAAAAAATAAAAGAGAATATTCTTCGATTAAAAAAAGCCAAACAAGAAAAACGGCCTGATCTAAGTATGGGTGTCGTCTTTACTGTTGAGGAAGATACTCAGAATGATGTCGATGAATATATTAAACACTGGGAAACCATTGTCGATCATGTTCGCACACAACCGAAACTCATTCAAAGTCCGCGCAGCGAACCCTGCCCCGAACCTTTTGGGAAGGATTATGGAAAACTGGTTGTCCTATGGGATGGCACCGTAATCCCCTGTTGTGTTGACTATAACGCAACTCTTAAATTAGGAAATGCCAACAGCGATCGGGTTAGCGATTTGTGGAATAACTCAGAAATTAAAGCCTTACGCAATCAGCACGAAAAGGGAGATTACCCAAAAGTGTGTGTGAATTGCAATGAATGTGAAACTTCGACAACCGAAAAGCGTTTCTTTTTCGACGAGATTCAGGAAGCGATCTAGCTGCATCTAAAATGACAACTCTCCTCAAAGAAAAAATACTAGAAGAAAACCGACGCGTTCATGCACTTGAAAACCAGTTATACCTATCCCGCCATCCAGAACAAACCAACTTTTTTCAAAACTTTATTGCGGAAAAAACTTTAGACCAAATCTGTTGCGACTTGGACGCAAATGCAAAAATCCTTGATCTCGGGTGTGGGACCGGGTATCTGTTTTTAAGATTTTTAAGAAGAGGATTCAATGTGACAGGTATCGACCTTTCCAACGAGATGATCCAGGTGCTACAAAATTCTATTTCTGAAAGTGAAGAAAATCGCGCTCACTTAACTGTTGGTGATGTGGAGGAATTTTTTGAAAGAAACCAGGAAGATTTCGATCTCGTGGTTTTTTCAGCAGTGCTGCACCATCTTTTTGATTATGAAATGGTTTTAAAAAAAGCCTGCCAGAAACTCAAGACAGGAACAAAGTTAATGATATTTTTTGAGCCCCTGAAGCAATCAATAGCTTCTTCACCTCGTTATACTTTGCATCATGGTCTTTCGTGGATAGACGAGACGTTTTATCGTTTGCAAATGAGGATGCGAAACATACCTTTGCTAGAGGATGAATACCATCATTCGGACTACCAACGCCAATTTGGAGGCATTGATCCGAGGAATATTGAAAAGGTATTGAGGGAAGAAAACTGTTCGGTTTTGAACATAGAAAAATATTGCGCACGTCGATCTGGAATCACTGCCTGGTTGGCAAATCGAATCCTGAAAACTCAAAATACCTTTAATCTTTTAGCGGTTCGAAATTAGGCTTTCTTTGACTATATCTAAGAAATTCCAAGGTGTTGAAAAAGTGTTTTAGAAAATTCACTTTCCCCGGCATCATTCATGTCCAAAAAAGCCACTCCAATATCGAAATGCGAATCAAAACTTTCTACCCTTGCCACCTTCGCATTGACGGTTAGTGGATCGGCTTGACCTTTAATAGAAAGTGCAATTTGCACCTGCGATCCAATTTCTAATGCTACGGGGCTTTCAAAAAGAATTCCGGACGAACTGACATTTTTCCCTTGAGCATTCATTTCCTTTGGGGCCAGGTTTTCAGTAACAGATTGGACTTGCACTTCCTCTGAAATACCTATTCGCAGATAATGCCGCTTCTCCAAATCATGAATGAAAATTCGGTTTCTACCACTTTCTTTTGCCTGATAGAGAGCCACGTCTGCCGCGTGTACCAGCTCATGAGCTTCTTTTCCATCTGCAGGATAAGAAGCAATACCGCCACTTAAGGTAACGTTAAATTTTTCACCTTCAAACTCAAGTCCTGTTTCTTCAACCTTTTTTCGAATTCTTTCGGCAATCACAAGAGCATTCATTTTCTCTGTTTCGGGAAGGATCAGAACCAGCTCTTCGCCACCATAGCGACACGCCGTATCTTCAGTTCGCTTCATATTTTGAAGAATATCAGCCACCACCTTCAGAGTTAAATCACCCGCCTGATGACCGTATGTATCGTTAAGTTTTTTGAAGTTATCCAGGTCGATAAAGAAAACGGAAAAGAAGCCATTATATCTTTGTACCCGGTTCATTTCTCCCTGCAAAGCATCATCAAAATAACGTCGGTTAAAAAGACCGGTTAAACCATCTGAATGAGATTGCTTTTTTGTTTCTTCAAGCGTCTTCAATTCTATGATAGCCGGAGTATTAATATTTTTTTCCACATCACTGAAATAGTAGCAGACCGCCGTCATTAAGCTTATAGAATGACCCAATTTACTTTCCAGTTTTTCTTTATGTTCAACAATGCGTTGCCAGTTTTTCTTTGCATCTTCAGGGCTGAATTCCAGCTGCGTTAAAACATTAAGGAGAATGTTATAAACTTGCTCTCCCTCTTTTTTCGCCAACGAAGCAATCGAGTTAAAAAAACTCAAACTCCCATCTTCATTGGAGTTCAAAGAGTCTATTACTTTTTTCCTTAAGTCACTCATAGCAAATCCACTAGCAAAATGGCCCGAAAATTATATGATGGCTGATCCTATCATTTATAAAAGGAAAATCAATAGATGCGGTGGGTTAGGGTATCTTATTAATAATTACAGTCGCTGTTGATCTTTAACGACATGCAAATTGCGCTTTAATTTTTTAAACAATTTCAAGAACTTCTATTCCACTCAAAGCTGTGGACTTTTGCAATGCGTCCTCACCTCTAGGTGTAAGCCTGTTTCCTGCAACGTTCAAAAATTTAAGACCTGAAAGTGTCGGCGAATTGGCTAGGTGAATGGCACCTTCATCACCAATAACATTCAGAACCAGCACCAGCCTTTTCAAGCTGGAGAGGTTCTTCGATTCTGAAATTGCCTTGGCACCTGGCGCGTGAATCCAATTTTCGTTTTCGATCGAAAGGGTTTCCAACTGTAACAAGGTGGTTGAACGCGCCAGAGCTTCGGCGCCTTTGTCTGAAATATTGTTGTTATTCAATCTTAGAAATTTCAATGCAGAACAATTTTTCGAATTTGCTAACGCAGCCGCGCCCTCATGATTCAGCTTATTTTCTCCAAGATCCAGGCTCTCCATCCATTTCATATTACTGGACGCCGCTAAGGCTTGGGCGCCCTCGGCACGAACGTCATTGTTGTTCAAGTCCAGAGCACGAAGTCCTGTTATGGTTTTGGATTCTGAAAGAGAAATCGCGCTGTCTGTGGTCAAACCATTATTATGCATCACCAGTTTTTCAAGATTGGAAAACAGGCGTGATTCCGCCATAGCGTAAACACCCTCATCTCCAATATGATTATTATTAAGGATCAAATTTTTCAGATTAGGAAAGACCATTGAGCGACTAAGTGCTTCTAAGCCTTCTTCAGTCAACCCGTTGTCAGATAAGTTTAGCGTAGTCAGAGATTCAAGAGGTGGGACTTTTGTCAGAGACCGTAACCCCTCATCACCAATACCTGTATCCCGAAGATTTAATTCTACACACTGTCGACCTAAAGATGAATCGGCTAGAGATTTGAGACCCAATCCCTCGAGGCGATTGTAAGACAGGTTCAGTCGGCTTAATTTTTTAAGCGAACCAGCCATGGAAAGCACTTTTGCTCCAAGCGAACCTAGCTCGTTACTGGAAAGATCGAGACATTCAAGGTGAGCCAACGACACACATTTTGACAGGAAAAATATTGCCTCATCATCCAGATTATTATTGGCAAGAGTGAGTGTTTCGAGGTTGGCAAACGAATCAGATGTACAAAGGGGTTGCAAGCCTGCGGAGTTGAGTCCTGTCTGATCCAGATCAAGATACTTCAGACTCTTGATTGGGCTGAAAGCAGCGATAGATTTAAAATCATCCTCTTTCAGTTGACAGCCATTGAGCTTCAAACTTTCTTTATCGGCGCTGATTTTTTCCTGGATTAAAGTTCCTAAATCCGGATTCGCGGTATTCTTTTCAAAATGCCGAAGATAACTCAGACTATCGTCAATGTCTTTCGCTTCTGCCATAATTCTTCCTTGGTAAGAGAACTCGAATTATAGCACTATTAACAAGTAGCTCTGCCAATTAGAATTGGAAAATAGGTGGGATGTTAATTGAAATGAACGGATACGGCTTTGGAGACGCCTTTTTCTTCCATGGTGATTCCATAGAGGGCGTTGGCGAAAGTCATGGTCTTCTGGTTATGGGTGATGATAATAAACTGGGTGTTGACTGCCATTTCTTTCAGCATTTCCTGAAACCGGACCACATTGGCTTCATCAAGCGGGGCATCCACTTCGTCAAGCAAGCAAAAAGGACTGGGGCGAACTTTAAATACGGCAAACATCAGAGCGATAGCCGTCATCGATTTTTCACCACCGGAAAGAAGCGACAGAGTTTGCAGGCTTTTCCCTATCGGGTTGGCAGTGATTTCTATTCCTGAATCAAGAGGATTAGATTCATCCATTAAGGACAACTCTGCCTTTCCTCCTTGGAACAGACGAGCGAACACTTCTTTGAAGTTCTCATTAACCTGCTCAAACGTATCCAGAAACCGTTGTTGGGTCGTGCAATTAATTTTTTCGATCGTTGAATGCAACAACTCAATGGACTCCGCCAAATCGTCTTGTTGCTCTTTAAGAAAGGTGTAACGTTCGTTGGTTTTTTCGAATTCGGACAAAGCCGCCAAATTCACTTCGCCCAACCGAGCCAATTTTTCTTTAAGGTCTTTAACCGTTCCTTCGATCTCATGCTCATCAATATTCTCATCATAAGCGGTCAACAATTCTTCACGAGTGGCATTAAAATCTTCGTAAGCCCGTTCTTCTATATGAGCATTTTGCAATCTTGTTTCCGACCGCTTGATTTCTATCTGTGATAACGTTTCTGTAATTTCCTGAAGCTTTCGGGACAAGTCACGGATATCTTGATCCATTTGTTTCTCCGCATCTTCATTTGCTCTCAGGCTTTCTTCCTCTTGCACCGCATTTTCTCTGAGGATATCTTTTTCTCTGGACTGCTTTAATACATTCTCTTCCAAGACAGCAACATCATTATCGATTTCAACAATTCGATTTTGGTTGGAAACCCTGTCCGATTCCCGTTTTTCAATTTGTTGCTGCAAGTTTTTTTGCTGTAACTCCAGTCGCTTGATCTCTGTCAGGGTATTTTCGCGTCGCCCAATCAAGGAAGTGATGAGAACCTTCAATCCGCTGATTTCTCCAGATTTTTCTTCCAGAACCTTTCGACTTTGCTCCAACTCTGCTCGCTGTTGCGCTAACGATTCTTCTTCTGCTTGATTTTTTTGTTCCATTTCAAGCAATAGTACCTTCAGGGAAGATTTCTCACTTTCCAGTTCCTCCAGTTCCTGCGACAAAGACATCGTCTCAACATTCAAAGTAGAAGCGCGGCTTTCCAGTCTTTGCATTTCCTGACGTAATTGCTCGAGATCACGAAGACTGTTGTTATTTGCTAATTCTTTTTGATGATTTTCTTCATCCATTTGTTTAAGACTGGCCTCCAGTTCAACTTGCTCCCTTTTTCCAGACTCAATAGCCAATTGCGATTCTTCTAACTCTGCTTTTAACTTTTTCACACTTTCGGAAAGGTTTTCGATTTCCCTATTCCTCGCAAGCAACCGTGAAGATTCACTCTTGGCAGACCCTCCGGTGACAAACCCATTTGCATCGATCATTTCGCCGTTCAAGGTTACAACTGTTCCCTGAAATTCAGGATTCTGATGAAGATGCATGGCCACATCCATATCCTGAACCAGAACCACATTGCGCAATAACAACTCTATAACGGGACGATAATCTTCACTGCATTCGATAAAATTCAAAGCCTTGCCGACAACTCCCTCTGTGCCATTCAAATGCAGAGGAAGACTAGGTGTGGATTTCGGATTCAACGGAACAAACAACCCTCGCCCCGACTCATTACTCTTAAGATAGCCAATAGCTTCCATCGAATCCGAATAGGAATTGACGATGACACTTTGCAGCTTATCGCCCAATGCAGTTTCTATTGCCGTTTCATATTCTGCGGGAGTTTGCAGGACATCCACAAGCACTTCACGAATCCCGGGAATCCTTTCGCCATTTTGTTGGCTCATGAGAGACTTGATGCCTTCGTTAAACCCTTCGAACTGAGATCGAAGTTTTTCCAACGAACCTAACAACGAAGATTTATTGAAATAGCCTTCTTTTCTTTCGCTGTGGGCATCAACCTGAGCTTGAGCCTGATTCGAACCTTCGAGCACCTTTTGTTTTAAATTTTCCTGTCGTTCTTTAAGCTGTTGCAACTCATCAATGCGAGTTTGATGCCCCGATTCGAGCTCTTGCAACTTGAACTGGTTACTGCCGATTTGATTTTGAGTTTCTTCTTTTTCTTTCGCCAGGTTTTGCTTGCGAACCTCAATGCCCTGGCTTTTTGTTTCAAGTTCAGTGAGTTTGTTTTTTGAACCCGCCGATTGTTGAAACAATTCGAAGACTTTTCTTTCACTCGACTGAACCTGATCTTGATTTTTTTGAACGGCATCGCGCTTCTGCTCGCTCTGCTCTTTTATTTGTTCCAGAGCAATTTCCTGGTCGTTGATTTCCTGAGATGTCTCACTGAGCGTTTTTCGCTGCTCTACAGCTTGATGTGACAAGCTTTCGACCTCTTCATTCATTCTGGAAATTTCGCCAGCGGCAGACGCAATATCTTCTTTCGCTTCAGCTTGTTGTTCTTTTTTGAAAGCAATTGTTTGCTCGCTATTACTGATTTGTGCCGTCAGCTTATGAATATCTTCACGAAGCTCATTCAATCGGTTCAGCGATTCTTCTATTTCAATATTCAACTGGGCGATCTGATTTTCAAAAGTGGCATGGCGAGCACTCCATTCCGTCTTCTTTTGTGTTTGCTCTTCGATTTCTTTTTCTACTGTCTGTAATTGCCCTTTAAGTCGATGAATTTTTACTGCAAAAAGCTTCAAAGACAATTCTTTGATTTCTGTTTTAAAATTTTTGTACCGCTCAGCTTTTGCTGCCTGCCTTTTCAAAGACTCGACCTGTCTGTGTAACTCCTGAACAATGTCAGCAACGCGTTCCAAATTCTGTCGGGAACTATCGAGCTTTCTTACTGCATCATTTTTGCGGCTTTTGAATTTAAGGATACCTGCGGCCTCCTCAATCAAAATCCGTCTCTCTTCCGGTTTTGAAGTGATGATATCCTGAATATGTCCTTGCTCGATAATCGTAAGAACCTTCGGACTGATTCCGGCATCCATCAGAAAATCTGTGATATCTTTCAGGCGGCAAGGGATTTGATTGATGTAAAATTCACTTTCACCGGATCGGTGGTAACATCGTGTGACCTTAACCTCTTCGGCCATATTGGGAACCCCGGCGATGCGGATTCCTGCCGCCACATTAGCAAGAGTGATGGAAATTTCGGCCCGGTTCACGGGTTTCCGACTACCACTGCCATTAAAAATAAGATCGGTGATGCGGGTGCTACGCAGAGTTTTTGATCTTTGCTCTCCTATGGCCCAGCGAATAGCATCGGACACATTACTTTTGCCACAACCATTGGGGCCAACAATTGCTGTGAATCCATTTTTGAATTCCAGATTAGTCTGGTCAGCAAAAGACTTAAAACCTTCTAATTCGAGATTTTTCAGGTACATTTAACGCTTAACCCCTGTAAAAATGATGTGTTAGAAACTCTGGGTAACTTTATGGAAGATTATCCCAATCCTCAGGTATTGTAAAGGGAAATCATACAATGTTTGGTATACTAAGTTTTTTAGGGCACAATATGTTGTGGTTTCGAGGTATTTTATGTAAATCATTGATTTTGCGCCACTACCCTGTATTTTGGTGGATATTGGGTAAAAAGTGCCACCTTTCATATTCCTAGAATAAATGGAGATTAGCTTAAATTATGAAACTCTATTCTTACAACAAATGTGGAACCTGTCGGAAAGCCATTAAAGATCTTGAAGCGAAAAATATAGATTTTGAAGTGATTGATATCACTGAAAAGCCGCCCAGCAAGAAAGTTCTCAAATCTGCGATCAAAGTAAAAGGTCTGCAAAAATTATTCAATACCAGCGGTGTCCAGTATCGGGAATTAAAAATAAAGGATAAACTGAAATCTATGACGGAAACCGAAGCGATCGACCTGCTTGCCTCTAACGGTCGCCTGATAAAAAGACCCATCGCCGTTGATGCGGATAAAATAACCGTGGGCTTTGATGCGGATGAATACAAACAAGTCTGGGGAAAATAGTCGTTTATCAGATGGATCTTTTTTTAATTAAAACCAAATTAAAAAACGAGTTCCCCCTTACTCAGCGGGTGGTTCAACCCTACCCGCAAAAGGCAGCGGTTCTGGTTTTACTTTATCCCAAAAACAACAAGACGCATGTGTTGATGACCAAAAGAGCGTTGCACTTGAGGTCGCATGCAGGGGAAATTAGTTTTCCCGGTGGTGTCTATGAGGAAGATAAAGACAACGATCTTTTGGCAACCGCACTTAGGGAAACAGAGGAGGAAGTCGGAGCAAAAATAGAGACCTCAAAGGTTATTGCCGAACTACCCATTGTAAAAACACGATTCGGGTTCGAGATCACACCTTTCGTTTGCGTGATATCCGATACTCTGGAGTTTGAGCCAGAAGAAGATGAGGTGGCCGAGGTTCTGGAAATTCCATTCACTTCCCTACTAGCTTCACA
>JAJDBA010000011.1 GCA_029261675.1 Nitrospinaceae bacterium | reverse complement strand
CTTCTGATAGCGAATTTCAAAAAGGTTCAACTCCGCTTTTTCGGTCGAGAGCTGCAACTCCATATCAGCCAGATTTTTGCGCAATTGTGCCAACTCGCGCCGCCTGGCTTGCAACTCTTCAGCTTGAGGACTTAATATCTGAACAACAGAAGACATCACTCACTCACAAATGTTTGTTAACTGGGAATATTTTATTATCGGGCGTTCCACCCAATAAAACAAGGGCCGTATAAGCAAACTGACTTTGAGATAACTTCAATTTTGATGGATTTAAATTCAATATTTCAGGCTTCTAAGCAGAAAAAAAAGGACCGATAACTCCAAATAAATCAAACAACTTCCGCTATTAAAACAGATTAAGCCAATAAAATCAATAGCTTACATTTTGGAGGGAAATCACCTCTTCAATACCCTGAAAACTCCTTTAAAATTGGATAGTTCCGGTTTTTCTGCTACATTGAAATCCGCCTCAAAAAAAATCATAAAAGCACAAAAATAATCTTTCTTTCTCGAAATGAAAAAACCTCTCATTCCCGAAGATTCTCCCTTTCTGGTCCACGAAACCCGGAAAACCCGATGGGCCATCCCATATCATCCTGAATGCCTCAACGCCAGGCTCAACCACCTGCTGACAGAAAATCAGGAAACCATCCAAGGGAAAAGAATTCTCGATGTCGGATCACATATGGGAACATTCGCTTATGCGGCTTTAGAATCCGGTGCGGAATTCATCCAGGGAATCGATACCGAAGAAAAAATGATTCGGTTGGGGCAGAAATTATTTCAGGAACTCAATGTTTCGAAAGAAAAATATTCCATGGCTGTTAGCAATGCCTTGGAATATCTGGAGAATATTGAGGAAGGAAGTTTTGATACGGTGCTTTGCCTGGGGATGCTCTATTACACAACCGAACCTTATCGACTGCTCAAGCTCATGTTGCGCGCGGCAAAAGAAACGGTGATACTCGACACGTTCACTGCGGCCTATGCTGCTATTCAAGGAAAAGACGCACCGCAGGTTTATGAAAATGTGAATGAAGAAACACTAAAGCTCCCGATCCTTCTAACGGCGTTGACGCAACCCGGAAAAAAAGATTACACACTGCCAGACTCCTTTGATTACCGCAGCAAAGACCTCAGCCTGATCACCTTACCCAGCGCCGAGTTACTTGAAATCTGGTTCCAGTCTCTGAATGCTCAATTCACAAAACTGGACTGGTCGACCTACGCAACCCGGCCTTGTACCTATCACGACTTACTCACACCCGATCAAAAAAAATCCTCCCACTGGGCTGATGTATACACCAGCGGCATCCGGGTTTCTTATTTGCTACGCAAATAAGTCTAAGGATTAGAACCATAAAGTTTATTCGCCTCGACTGCGACCTTACCGTGAAGATATAAAACCAGCCAGCGTTTGCCTCCCTCCTTAACAACTCCAAACGCCACATCTCGTAAAAGGATTCCCGGCTGTTTTTTTTGCAGGGTTCTATATAGCGTATGCGACCACTTGGCGATACCACCTACTTGATACTTGTTCACCCATTCCATAACCTTGTTCTGCCCAAAAGGAAGAGCGAGGTCTTTCGCTTGCGTCAATTTTGAGATTCGTATTTTTAAAATTTTATTCAGCACGGGTTTCTGTCCCAATCGAGCTATCCCCTCGAGAGAATCAGCCACAGATTTGAGCAAGTCGCAAACCCGTGCTTCGTAAATGGGAGAAGCAGAATCAGAATGGTAGTGCCGGGCAATTTGCTCTGTCAGTAAATAATATATTTGCCCGACCTTCTTCCAGGGAATGGCGGTGGGTGAAAAAACAATCTTCTTTTTCGAAGACTCAACAATCGCTTTCACACTTTCAGGCAACGGGGTATCCGGAGTATCAGAAAGGTTTTCCCAGTCTGCAAGAATGGCCTCGGCTTCCACCTCCCCTTCTTCCTGATTGCCGCCATAGACTTTTAGTGCCGCCTCTCCTACCAATAACACCCACTGAATGAGAAGCGACCTAAAAATCCACTTAAAAATTAAGGCTTCCAGCAAACGGCTTTTTAGTCCAGATTCTTTTGGACTGGCGGCTGATGCCTTTTGGATTTCAAAAATCTGAACAACGCGAAACTGCGTCACATATTCAATCTGGGGAAGATGAAGGACATGTAAAATTTTCTGGTTCGCCTCCTGCAACGCTTCGAGAACATCGCCCAACCGCGCTTGTTCTATCGGAACCTGTGCATTGGGATGATAAATAAAAGCGATTTTTTCGATCAAAGAAAGGGTTGCAGATTTAAAATCCCATTCTTCAAAATTAATATTCCGCAATCGTTCGCAAGCCATCAATGTTTCCTGAATAGCCTGTCGTTCTTCTTCCAAGACAGTTTTATGACCACGCGCTTTCAATAGATCCAATCGCCTTCTCATCCACGACAAAAGGCGATAGCTTCCAATCAGCTCATTCCTCATACTGGCAATCACAGCCAATACGATAACGCCAGATAGAAGGACAATTTCAGTCATATTGCTTGCCGTTTTTAATATAATGGAGAATAAGCATTGGTGTTATATTGACACTATGTGTTTCCAGAACTCAGGGAACAGGTTAGCAAACATTATTAAGGCAAGAAAAAATGATTCGCTCTTTCCCAAAATTTTTAGCATTGATCCTATTAGGAATGATTTTAACTCAATGCAGTGACAAAAGTAGTGGCGAATATGTGCAAGAAGGGTTAGAGCATTTAAAGCACGAAGAATACGACTCTGCTAAAAAATCCTTTTTAAAAGCAATCGAGAAAGATGCAAATAACGCAGACGGATATTATAATCTCGGTGGCATCTATAATTACGAGAAAAAGTTCACTGATGCGGAGCAGGCATTCAAAACAGTATTAAAAATCGACCCCACCCATCACAACGGCTGGTATAGCCTGGGGTACACCTACGAATTGATGGGGAAGAAAGAAGAATCAGAAGAAAGCTATAAGAAGTATCGCCGCCTGAAAGGGAAAATGGACTCGTTCATGGATCAGAAAGAACATTGAGACTCACCATTGTCTTCATCCTAATATTTATCTGGGTGAGTGCCTGCGGCACGCCTGCCAAAAAGCATCGAAAACGATATGCCAAGCAGGATCAATCTCGGTACTATAAAAAATCCCGCAAAAAACCAGTTCGAACCAAAAAGAAATCCCCTAGAAAACAACTAAGCCCGCGTCAGCCACAAATCACATCAACCGACACCTCTCTTCTTCCCACTATTTTAAATGAGAAAGATCAAACTTTAATGATCTTGATCAACCAAGGGAAATACCTTGTGGGTGTAAAAAAAATAGCCGCAAGTGGAACTTTGAGTCCCGATGAAAACGGCTCGCGTTTTGTAACCCTCTCGGCGTTCTATATTGACCGGACAGAAACAACAGTAGAAAATTTTAAAAAATTCCAACCTCGATACAACGAAAAACCGTTCACCAACGGCAAACCCTGCCCGCAATGCCCCGCTATGGGAATAGACTGGTATCAGGCAATAAAATATTGCAAATGGGCTGGCAAGCGTTTACCCAGCGAAGAAGAATGGGAAGCCGCCGCCAGAGGCAACTCAACCTTCACCTGGCCCTGGGGCAATGAGTTCCGACCTAAACATGCCAACACGTTCGGCAAAGAAGACGGCCACCTATCCGTAGCACACGTAGCTTCTTTTCCTGCAGGCGCAAGCCCTTATGGTGTTATGGATATGACAGGCAATGTATGGGAATGGGTACAATCGAAAAACAAAGATTTACAAATCGTCAAAGGAGGCGGCTGGACCAGCTACAACAATCAATCAAAAATTTCGTTCCGTAATAAAGTAGACGCAAAACTAAAAAACCCCACCTTCGGCTTCCGCTGCACCCGCTAACGCGGGAGGCAATAGGTCTATACTCTTTTTTCCTGACAAAATAATTGCGCTTCTGGAAACAGTTAAATTCCTTTTCAAATAATGATGAAAAACCGAAAAGAAAAACGGGTTAAATTGGCAGGTATCGGCCTAGGTTGTGCGAAAACACTAAAAGGAAAACTCCACACAAAAAGCCGACTTCACAAGAAGCTCGTAGATCTATGAGCGGCATATCAGGAAGGGATGAGTCAACCCCTAATTAAGAACTTAATTTTAAATAGTGAAAAAACCTTTCTTGATTAGAACTATTAAATCATCCAATTCATTTGCAACCATATCTTTAAAAACTTTCTTTTTTTCCACATTAATTTCCGAATAATCAATATTTTTTAATACCGCAAGGGCCTTTTCTTTTAAACGAACATCTCTATTTTTTGAGTAATACCTAAAGGAATAGGCAAAATATAAAGCGGTATTTTCACTAGGATGAAGGCAGATAAAGTGCATTGCCTCCAAAATCATGGGATCAGAATTTGAAGAGGTTTTTTTTGCTTTTAAATCTTTGCCTTTATAATAATCAAGAACACAATTCTTTTTTCCGACCATTGAGAGCTCCTGATACCTTTCCAACATTTTATGGCGAACTCCATATTCGTTATTAACTAGTTTTTCTTTAACAAAATGTAAAAAAGCTCCATTTTCCTCAAAATTTGGGAGCGGTAAAATGGTAGTACGAAGAACATAGTTTTCATCCAATTCTGCCATCATAGTATTTAAAATATTCTCTCCAAAACCATCTATGTACCTACGCGCAACCAAACCAGAATCCATCCGTTCACTTTTTTTATATAGCCATCCTTTCTCATTTGGAGTCAATAAAGAGAAGCCTTCAAAAAACATTTTTTCAGGGGTAGGATTGATTTCTCGGATCTCTGGACTGATTGCACAGGAAATAGTGAGGAAAGTTCCCAGCAATAAAACTATTGTTTTATGCAATTTCATATAAATATCTCCAAAATTATCTTAGAAGTTTAAAAATAAAATTTCTAGACAACCATTAAAATAGTAATGATCGTTTTGGGTCGAAAGCCGAAGCTGTCCGATCACAATATATATTTTTCTGTTTTTCAATTTTAAGCCAATCAGCGATATCTGTGACGGGACGACCTTTGACTAATTACTACTCTCGGATATCTTTGCGAAACTCCTCCGTACGTCATCGCGAGCCGCGAAGCGGCGTGGCGATCCAGACCGGGTAAAAACTCTTAATCCAAAACACTCTCTGAGCGTCGGCAATGTATTATTTTATAAGCACATGTCGTTGTAGAACTTAGATTGCTTCACTTCGTTCGCAATGACGACAAAGGTTTCTTGTAAGAGGGCTAAAAAGCAGAGGGGCCAACAAAGAAATATTAACAAACTTATAGTAAAAGGCTTGAGGGCATCTGCAAGCTCGTCGAGAATCGACCTATTGGCCCCACGCCGAGTGGTGGAGCAGAGAGGCCGGCGAAGAAATCGCCGGCCGGACTCCTGCTGACATTTTCAATTTAAACGAGGCGGGTTTAAATCAGGAACAACCTGAAGTTGCTCCGCAGGTCATGCATTTTAAACACGTGCCATTTCGCACCAGCGTTAGGCTACCGCATTCCTGACACGCATCTCCTTCATATCCTTTAAGCTTGGCGATCACTGCTGTGGTGGCAACGGCTGTGCCTCCACTCAGTTTCGCGGCTCCGTTGCCGTTACCGTTGCCATTTCCATTACTATGACCGTTTCCGTTGGTGGGGACAGCCTGAACAGGGGGGGCTGTTTGCACATTGCCTTCTGTGGATTCTTTCGCTTCACTTTTTACTACGAGGGGTAAAGGGTTGTCTTCTTCTTCATCCGTCGACTGTTGATCCATTTTACCAATCGAATCAGATCGTAAATCATCTGGAGTTACTTGTGCGAGATCGTCACGCCCCAGGTAGGTGATCGCCAATTCGCGGAAAATATAATCGATCGTTGAAGTGGACATGCTGATGGACTTATTCCCTGTAACCAACCCATTCGGTTCAAAGCGGGTGAACACAAAAGCGTCTGCGAATTCTTCGAGAGGAACGCCGTGTTGCAGTCCTAATGAAATGGCAATTGCAAAGCAGTTCATCAGACTTCTATAAGCGGCGCCTTCTTTATGCATATCGATGAAAATTTCACCGAGAGAGCCGTCGTCATACTCCCCTGTTCGAAGATAAACTTTGTGTCCGCCAATCGACGCTTTTTGAGTGTAGCCTTTGCGTCGATGAGGCAGAGCTCTACGTTTGTGCTCAATAATCTTAATAATCTGCTGGGCGGCTTTCATAGCTGGCGCTGCCGGAGTTGCGGCAACCTCTTCATCCTCTTCCATTTCCAGATGCTTGAAGCTTTCGATTGCCACGCTGTTAAGAGGTTGGCTGAGTTTCGATCCATCTCGATAGACAGCGGTTCCCTTCAGCATGAGTTTCCAGCTCAGCATGTGGGCCTTTTCTACATCTTCAATGGTTGCCTCGTTTGGCATATTGATGGTTTTTGAAATAGCTCCTGAAAGAAAAGGCTGTGCCGCAGCCATCATTTGGATATGGGCTTCGGGGCGAATGAACCGTTCGCCATATCTTCCGCATTTGGTGGCACAATCAAAAACGGAGTAATGTCTTTCTTTCAGATGCGGAGCATTCTCGATTGTCATGCGACCGCAGATAAAATCATTTGCCGATTGAATTTCTTCATCGGTGTATCCCAAATGCGACAATATATTGAAGGTGATGGAGTCGAGTTGGTCATCTGAGAGATTCAAAACGTCCTTGCAAAAACTTTCTCCCAACACAAACTTGTTGAATGCGAAACTGATATCGAAAACTCGCGGAAGTTCTAGTTGGATTTTATCAATCACATCATCGGTGAAGCCTTTTTTCTTCAGAGAGCTTCTGTTGATATATGGAGAAGAATCCAAACTTCCCGATCCGACACAAAATTCAACAATTTCCTTAACCTCTTCAGGCTTGTAACCCAATCGTCGCAAGGCACCGGGAACCGATTGATTGATAATTTTGAAATAACCACCGCCAGCCAGTTTTTTGTATTTAACCAACGCATAGTCAGGCTCAATGCCCGTGGTGTCGCAATCCATTAACAGGCCAATGGTGCCTGTGGGTGCGATGCAGGTTGTTTGCGCATTACGAAAACCATATTGTTCTCCCAGAGCCAAAGCGTCGGCCCATTCTTTTTGCGCTGCATCAAGGAGGTAGGCGGGGCAATGCTCCGCTTGAATTCCTTGTGGAAAAATGGTGAGTCCATCGTAATCATGAGCTTCCACATTGTGGGACGCACGCCAGTGGTTTTTCAACACACGTAGCATGGACGATTTGTTTTTCTCATAGTGGGTGAATGTTCCCAGCTCTTTTGCCATTTCGGCAGACATAGCATAAGAAGCCCCGGTGGTCATAGCAGATATGGCACCGGCAATAGCTCGGCCTTTTTCAGAGTCGTAAGGAATGCCCATGACCATGAGCATTGCGCCGAGGTTTGCGTAACCCAAACCAAGAGTACGGAATTCATAACTCTTTTGCGCAATCGCTTTATTTGGAAATTGCGCCATGGACACAGAAATTTCAAGAGTGAGAGTCCACAATCGGCAGGCGTGCCGATAGTCTTCCGCTTCGAACAACCCTTTTTCTTCGTTATAAAAGTTCATCAGGTTGATAGAAGCCAGGTTGCAGGCCGTATCGTCGAGGAACATATATTCTGAACAAGGGTTGGATGCTTTTATATCACCATCTTCAGGGCAGGTATGCCATTCGTTGATGGTGGTATGAAACTGCAATCCGGGATCGGCACTGGACCATGAAGAAAAGTTCACCTTATCCCATAGATCTTTTGCTGGCAAAGTCTTGGCAATTTCGCCATCTGTTCTGCGAATCAGGTTCCAGTTGCCATCGCATTCAACACTTCTCAGGAAGTCGTTGGTAAGACGAACCGAGTTGTTCGAGTTTTGGCCCGATACGGTTAAATAACCTTCAGAGGTCCAACTGGTATCGTATTCTTCAAACTCAATATCTTTCGTGCCTTGCTGAGCCAACTGGATAACACGGTAAATATAATTTTCAGGAACAAAACAATCGATAGCTTTGCGAACGGCTTTTTTAAGTGCCTTGTTTTTCTGCACTTCGAAACGAGTTTCGTCTGTCAAACCTTCACCCCAGCAAGCTTGCAAAATACTTTTCAAACTGCGACGGGTGATCCGGCTTCCAGCAGCCAAAGCCGCGACTTTTCTCTCTTCCTTAACTTTCCATTCGACAAACTCTTCAATGTCTGGATGGTCCATATCGAGTGTGACCATTTTTGCGGCCCGTCTCGTGGTTCCACCCGATTTAATGGCTCCCGCTGCTCGGTCGCCAATTTTCAAAAAGCTCATGAGACCAGAAGATTTACCACCTCCGGACAATCCCTCCCCAGAACCCCGAAGGTTGGAAAAATTACTTCCAGTACCTGAGCCAAATTTGAATAAGCGTGCCTCTTGTCGCCATAAATCCATGATTCCGCCATCACCTACCAGATCATCATTGACCGAAAGAATGAAACAGGCATGCGGTTGTGGTCTTTCATAGGCGCTTGCAGATTTTTGTAATTTCCCGGCATCTTCATCAAAATAATAATGACCTTGCGCCGGACCCTCCAAGCCATAGGCCCAGTTGATTCCCGTATTGAACCATTGCGGAGAATTTGGGGCTGCAAACTGGCGTATCAACATATAACGCATTTCGTCATAATAGTTACGCGCCGCTTCTTCACTATTGAAACAATTTTTCTTCCATCCCCAGTACGTCCAGCATCCCGCTAATCTGTGGATAACTTCTTGCGAGGTGGCCTCACGGGTATATTGTGCTGAAACAGGGAGTTGGTTTAGAGCTTCTTCATCTGGAACCGAAGGACAAAGCCACTCGGGCATGCCCGGTTCAAATTTCTTTTTCAGTCGTGCCGGAACACCTGCCTTGCGGAAATATTTCTGCGCCATGATATCCACCGCCACTTGTGACCAGGTATCCGGAACAAGAACGTTCTTGATCTCAGCAACCAAAGAACCGTCGGCGTTATTAATTTTCGATACCCGCTCGACAAACTTAATTCCTCTATAAGGGTCCTGGGACTCAACGGTAAATTTCCGGTCAATTCGCATAAAAACGCTCCATCTCTTTCAATTCGAATAGGGTCAATAAAATTAAATACTTATTATTGAATAAGGGGCATATCACGTATTCCTTCTCCCCGCCCTTATTATTTTAGGTCCTTAAAAATCAAATACTCCTCACAATATCTATATATTGTGTGGTGCCTGATAAAATATATACAAGATGTGGGGTTGTCAACGAAATTCTGTGACCCCTTTGTAACTTTCGATCAAGCCCAGAATTCTTAAAGGTTTCGGCCTTTCGGGAAACCACAAATATAGACGAATAAAAAACGAAAATCAAGATGTCATTTTCATAACACTGGAGTTTCTATTTGATTTTAAAGGGGTTAAAATTGTGAATTTTTTAAATTCTCGGCGCAAGCTGGTCTCAAGGGCTAGACCAACCTATCGAAACTTTGCCGACAAATTCCATCATTTGAAAGGGATTTTCACCTGAATTTTGGGTCAGTTTTATATGGGTTGCATCGGCTCTATCTTGTCCAAAAGTCGGGTCCATTGCTCTCCATTCGCCAACAAAAACTTCCGGCCAGGCATGATAAAGAAATCCTTTATATTCCTGGGAATAAACCAGTCCATTAACAATACGAGTGGGAATTCCCGAAGCACGAGCCAGAGCTGTGAACAGAAATGTGTGCGACTGGCACTCACCCCGTCTCTCAAGAAGAGCATCCACAGCAGTAACGGTATCCACCATTTCCTTTTTCAGATTCAGGTGCACCCACAAATTAATATCCTTAGCCAACTGCCATTTACTTTTACTATCTGCTGAGAGTTCTCTTGCCAAAGCCCGGATCATGGGATGATGCGACTGGACCTCGGCAGTCTCTTCCATGAATTTCGGGTCGGGTTCTTCCTTTTTTCCAGAAGTGGAGCCGATTTTCTCCGGCTCGCTTTTAACCCGCAATGTGGTGATGTAATTACCAACCGCCAGTTTTTCAGATTTCAGAATTGTTTGTCGATGGTCTTCTGGAATCGAGTCCAGCGAACCTACCGGATGGATTTGATAAATCAGATCAAAATTTTTGTAGGGTCGAGGCAAAGGCTTATCCGGTTTCACCAGACTCATCGTAATGATGCTGCTGATCGTCATCGCCTCGTCAATTTTCTGTGCTTCTTGCCCTTCTTCCTTAAACGATTCGAATCCCATGTCGGTCGTTTCGCGATAAACGGAGCCATCGTTGGCCACCCACATTGTTGATTCCATGCCACTGAACCGCTGACGGATGACAAAGGTGTCCACCGATTCGCCACGGTATTGCAACGTTTCTTTGCGCAACACTTCATATTGCAGATCCACCACCAACTGCAACGGCTCCACAAACAAGGGCAACTCGCCTTTTTGCCCGACACGGAGGCCATCTGCAATCAAATTCAAAAGAAAAGTCGAAGAAGGAACCGTAGTAGGCGTAAACTCAATGGTTTTTTCTTTATCGTAACCCAACGATTTGGTTCGATAACGCAGTTCATTTCCTTCCAACGTGCCTTCGACTTGTTGTCGATGTCCGGAAATTTCCTGTAATAAGGAAAAACTCAACAATCTATAATCGAGATTGAGTCGCGTTGTTTGTTTGATGGTGGTGGATTGATCGACCGACTTGGAACGGATTTTAAAAAACACGGTGGAGTCCGTCACAATGCCATCGGGGCTCCAACGGGTAACCGATTTGGTGAACCCCATCTTCTTCCCCTGGTAGTAGGTACCGAGCCAGTCTTCCCGTTCTCCGGTTCCTTCAAACAGCGATTGAGAATGAACCGTACTGGCGAAAACCAGAAAAAGTATGTTTAAGAAAATTTTCATCATGATCGGCTTTATTGGAACATGGTAAAACATTAACCACAAGGTTTTGTTGGCAAGAATATGGAGAGACGTGCTAATATGGACTTTTTACATTTCATGCAATTTCTATTAAATAAAATCCTATGATCGACCCCCATAAGGTCCCGACCTACCTGACTTTTGATGATGTTTTACTGCTTCCTGCGTACTCCAAGGTTCTGCCAAATAATGTAGATCTTTCGACCCGGTTGACCCGAAAAATCAATTTAAAGTGCCCATTGATCGCAGCGCCGATGGATACGGTCACCGAAACAAATTTAGCTATCGCTCTGGCGCAAGAAGGCGGAATCGGCATCATCCATAGAAACTTGCCTCCAGAGAGACAACGCAAGATGGTCGATAAAGTCAAACGTTCGGTGAGCGTTATGATTCCCGATCCGATCACCATGGAACCGGATCAAAAAATCAGCGAAGCGCTGGAGATCATGAAAAAATACAACATCACGGGGATCCCCATCACACAAAAGAAAAAACTGGTGGGCATTTTGACCAACCGTGATTTGAGATTCGAAAAAAATCTTAACAAAAAGATCAGTTCTCTGATGACCCAGGAAGATCTGGTCACCATTCCTGAAGGCACCCCTCTTTCAAAATCGAAAGAAATTTTGCACGACAACCGAATCGAAAAATTATTGGTGGTCGACAAAAAGGGGCATCTCAAAGGATTGATCACGATCAAGGATATAGAAAAATCAGAACAGTTCCCAAATGCTGCCAAAGACAAAAAAGGCAGATTGCTGGTAGGAGCTGCACTGGGCGTAACTCAGAACCCGGTAGAACATATTGAAGACCTGGTGCGAGTGGGGCTCGATGTTCTGGTCATTGACAGCGCACACGGTCATTCTGAAAAAGTTTTAAGCACCATTCGCGAAATTAAAAAAGCCTTTCCAAAATTACAAATTATTGGCGGCAACGTTGCTACAGCAGAAGGCACCGCAGCATTGATAAAAGCCGGTGTCGACGCAGTGAAAGTGGGAATCGGTCCTGGCTCCATTTGCACCACACGAGTCGTGAGCGGGGTTGGCGTTCCACAAATTTCGGCAGTTGCCGAATGTGTGAAGGTAGCCGAAAAGAAAAACATCCCCATCATTTCAGATGGTGGCATCAAGCTTTCCGGCGATGTTACAAAAGCTATTGCAGCGGGAGCCAGCACGGTGATGATCGGCTCCTTATTCGCTGGCACCGACGAAAGTCCTGGCGAGAAAATTCTTTATCAAGGCAGAAGCTATAAAGAGTATCGCGGCATGGGTTCCATCGCCGCCATGTCGCAAGGGTCCAGCGACCGTTATTTTCAGGAACTGGAATTATCCGAAAGCAAACTGGTACCTGAAGGAGTGGAAGCACGCATCCCCTACCGAGGTGCTCTTTCATTCACGGTTCACCAGTTACTTGGAGGACTGCGCGCCGGGATGGGTTATTGTGGCGCCTCTACCATCGACGAATTAAGAAAAAATGCTTCCTTTATTAAAATCACTTCTTCTGGGTTGCGCGAAAGTCATGTCCACGATGTGATTGTTACCAAAGAAGCTCCCAATTATCATATCGACTGACGAAAAAACTCCGCAAAGCATGACAGACCTACTGCACGAACAAAAAATTCTTATTATCGATTTTGGGTCACAGTACACCCAAAACATCGCCCGTAAAATCCGCGAGTGCGAGGTGTATTGCGAAATTCATCCCTGCACCATGACGCTGGACAAGGTTACCGAATTCAAACCTAAAGGACTCATTCTTTCAGGGGGGCCGGCCAGTGTTCTCGATGCAGATTCTTATTTATGCGATCCCAAATTATTCGAATTAGGTATTCCCGTTTTAGGGATCTGCTATGGCATGCAGCTCATCACGCATCTCTTGGGAGGAGAAGTCCACCCTTCAGAGCATCGCGAGTTCGGTCGCGCAGAATTGATGCTGAAAGAATTTTCACATTTATTTGAAGGCGTTAAAAACAACTCGACCGTTTGGATGAGTCACGGTGACCGCATCTCTAAACTACCAGACAAATTCAAACCCATAGCCTTCACAGGCAATTCGCCGTTGGCAGCCATTGAAAACCCGATTGAGAAAATTTATGGCCTGCAATTTCATCCAGAAGTCGTTCACAGCGCTGAAGGCGAAAAGATTCTCAGAAATTTTATTTTCAAAATCTGCGAATGCGCCGCCAACTGGAAGATGGAATCGTTAGTCGATTATATGATCGAAGATATCCGCAAAAAGGTTGGCAACGAAAAAGTGATCTGCGGGTTAAGCGGCGGCGTTGACTCCTCAGTTACCGCAGTCCTAATCCACAAAGCCATCGGCGACAACCTTTACTGCCTGTTTATCGATAACGGACTCCTGCGAACAGGTGAAAGAGACAAGGTAGAAAAAACCTTTCGCGATAATTTCAATATCAATCTGGATGTAATCGATGCATCCGACCAGTTCCTGAATAAACTGACAGGCGTGACCGATCCCGAACAAAAAAGAAAGTCCATCGGCAACACCTTCATAGATGTGTTTGAGGAAGAAGCAAAACGTCTGGGCAACTTCACTTTTCTCGCACAAGGAACGCTCTATCCGGATGTGATCGAATCGGTCTCCTTTAAAGGACCGTCGGCGGTGATCAAGTCGCATCACAATGTTGGCGGCTTGCCGGAAAAGATGAACCTGAAATTACTCGAACCGTTCCGCGAATTGTTTAAAGACGAAGTCCGCGAACTCGGTAAAGAGATGGGCATCTCCGATGAAATCATCAACCGCCAACCTTTCCCGGGACCGGGACTAGCCATTCGTATCCTTGGAAACATCACCCGAGAGCGATTGGATATTCTCTGTGCGGCAGACAAAATCATTCTAGAAGAAATAAAAGCAGCAGGACTCTACAACGATTTATGGCAATCGTTCGCGGTGCTACTCCCCGTCAAGACCGTTGGCGTTATGGGAGACTCGCGCACCTACGAAAGTGTGATCGCCATTCGTGCCGTCACCAGCACCGACGGCATGACAGCCGACTGGGCGCATCTGCCCTACGAACTACTCGGCACCTTTTCCAATCGCATCATCAACGAAGTCCACTGTGTCAACCGTGTGGTCTACGACATCAGCTCCAAGCCCCCCGGCACCATCGAATGGGAGTAGCAGCCTACGGCTGCGGGTGATAGGTCAGGGCTTTTAGGGCGATACAATCACATCTGGCATATTAACACGAAGGGATATAATAACCCTTCCG
>JAJDBA010000010.1 GCA_029261675.1 Nitrospinaceae bacterium | reverse complement strand
GGCATCGCCGAACAACATCCGTGTGTTCTCTTTAAAGAACAGTGGATTTTGCACTCCGGCATAACCGGTTGCCATACCGCGTTTCAGAACAACGGTCGTTTCACCTAACCAGGGCTCCATAACGGGCATACCCGCGATCGGACTGTCTGGATCGGTTTGTGCCGATGGATTAACAATGTCGTTCGCACCAATAATGATGGAGACATCAATATTGGGGAAGTCGTCATTGATTTCATCCATTTCAAAAACGATATCGTAAGGCACTTTGGCTTCTGCCAGCAGAACGTTCATATGCCCCGGCATTCGCCCTGCAACAGGATGAATTCCGAAACGCACGTTCACCTTTTTAGATCGAAGCGTTTTTGTGATTTCATTGACGATATGCTGAGCCTGTGCGACTGCCATTCCATAACCTGGAATGATCATAACTTCTTTGGCTTCGGTCAATAACGCTGCGACCTCTGGGGCATGTACTTCGACAACTTCGCCCTGATCTTCTACAGAGACACCCGCTCCACCACCGCCACTAGTCGTTCCGAATCCACCTGCGATAACAGAAATGAATTTGCGGTTCATGGCGCGACACATGATGTAACTCAAAATCGCACCACTACTACCTACCAATGCTCCTGTTACGATGAGCAGATCGTTGTTGAGCATGAACCCTGTTGCCGAAGCAGCCCAACCGGAATAACTGTTGAGCATGGAAACAACAACGGGCATATCCGCACCACCGATAGCCATGACCATATGGATTCCGAACAACAATGCAATGCCCGTCATAATCAGCAATGGCATTGTTCCGCCACCTGCTGCAGATTCTTCGACGAATATTACACATAGATATATGGAACCCAGCAATAGAAGCAGATTTAGAAAATGTCGTGCTGGCAATAACATGGGGTTGCCGCCTATTTTCCCGCTCAGCTTACCGAACGCGATGATAGAACCTGACAAAGTAACCGCACCGATGAGAATACCCAAATAGGTTTCGACATCGTGAATGGTTAATTCGACACCGCTGTAATGGCTCAATCGCTCAGGGTCCATAAAGTTTGCAAACCCAACCAAGACAGCAGCAAGCCCTACCAGACTGTGCAACATAGCAACCAGTTCAGGCATTTCGGTCATTTGGACACGCTTTGCCAGAATGAGGCCGATAGCCCCACCGAGAACCAGCCCGCCTACCAGGATTCCCATATTTCCTGTAACCCCGGCAATGGTAGCAATCAATGCTACGGACATGCCGATCATTCCATATAGGTTTCCTCGCCTTGCGGTTTCCTGATTGCTCAGTCCCCCTAACGCCAAAATAAATAAGATTGTTGCCCCAACATAAGAGGCGGTTACGATTCCTTCACTCATTTTATCGCCTCCTATTTGCGAAACATTTCAAGCATGCGGCGCGTTACCGCGAATCCGCCTACGATATTAATAGATGTAATCAGCACTGCGAATCCCGCCACCCACATGATGGTTTGATTCCCTGAACTGATTTGTAAAATAGCACCGATAACAATGATACTACTGATAGCGTTGGTCACACTCATAAGTGGAGTATGTAAAGCCGCCGACACATTCCAGATAACCATATAGCCAACGAAACAAGCTAAAACAAAAACTGTGAAATGCGCCATGAACGAAGCGGGCGCAATGGCTCCCAAACCAAACAGCCCTAAAGCACCGACTCCAAATGTGATGAGTGGACCCACCACTGAAGATTCTTCTTCTTCGACTGGTTTTGCTTCGGCGGGTTTCTCTGCTGGCTTGGCAGGTGCTGCCGAAAGTTTTGGGGCTGGTGGCGGGAAAGTAATTTCCCCTGCTTTCACTGCCGTGGCTCCACGAACGACCTCGTCTTCAAAATCGACTTTGGCGTTGCCGTCTTTTTCTTTACACATGTCTGTCAACAAATGACGCAAATTAGTACCGTATAGCTGACTGGCTTGTGCTGCCATGCGGCTCGGCAAATCTGTGTATCCAATAATAGAAACACCGTGAACCTTGACGATTTTACCCGCTTCAGACAATTTGCAGTTACCTCCCTGCTCGGCGGCAAGATCTACGATGACGCTACCGTCTTTCATGGAGACAACCATTTCTTCCTTAATTAATTCAGGTGCAGGTTTGCCGGGAATCAAAGCCGTGGTAATAATGATGTCCACTTCTTCAGCTTGCTCGGCAAAGAGTTTCATTTCTGCTTCGATGAATTCTTTACTCATTACTTTTGCATAACCGCCTGTGCCGGAACCCTCTTCTTCGAAATCGAGTTCCAGAAATTCTGCATCCATACTTTCAACTTGTTCTTTAACTTCCGGTCGGGTATCGAATGCTCGTACGATTGCACCCATACTCTTTGCGGCTCCAATCGCGGCAAGGCCAGCAACACCTGCACCAATGACCATGACCTTGGCAGGAGGAACCTTGCCCGCCGCTGTGATCTGGCCCGTGAAAAACCGACCAAAGTTTTGCGCAGCTTCCACCACGGCACGGTAACCTGCAATGTTTGCCATGGAACTGAGGGCATCCATTTTCTGGGCACGTGATATACGTGGCACCATATCCATTGCCATTGCGGTAACTTTTTTGTCTGCTAATTTTTTTAGTAGATCGGGGTTTTGCGCCGGCCAGAGAAACGAAATCAAAATCTGGCCTTCTTTAAGAAAGTTTATCTCTTCGCCGTTTAATTCAGGTCCGCGAACTTTTAAAATAATATCGCTGTCACTCCATACAGATTTAGCATCATCGACTACCGTTGCTCCGGCTTCGCTGTATGCTTCATCAGAAAAATGGGCTTCGGCTCCGGCACCTGCTTGGATAAGGACTTCGTATCCCAGTTTTTTAAGGTGCCCGATGACCTCGGGAGTCGTCGCCACTCGTTTTTCACCCGCATGGATTTCTTTAGGAACTCCAATTTTCATATCACTAGTCTCTCAATCAAAAATAGTTGTTTTGGGGGAATATTAAAGCGCACAAGATTACCATAAAACCCAGATTTTTACCACCAATCCACTCGGCGTGGGGCCGATAGGTCAAGTCTTTTTACTGCGAAACCATCATCTGAAAGCTTCTGGAAAAAAGGGGGTAAGAAAACATCAGCAAGCCTTATCGTTAAGGGCTTGCAGGTATTGTTAGCTTGATGGGAATAGACTTAATACCAGCGGCGGTCCGCCGCTTAGAAGTAGGTTTTGATTTTGGCTTGTTTTTTAAGCGTTTCGATGTAGTCGCGGGTGGCTTGCGAGACTTTTTTATTGGCTAGAAATTTTTCGATTTTGGCCTTTTCTGCTTCGAAGGGGCTGAGTCCACCGGGTTTTTTGTCAGTAACTTTGAGCACGTGAAAACCATGTCCTGTACGAAATATTTCGCTGATTTCACCAACTTTCATTTTAAAAGCACGGTTGCTGAATGCCGGAAGCATTTGCTTTTGCGTGAAAAATCCCAAATCTCCTCCCTTTGAGGCCAGGCTATCTTGGGAATGTTGTTGTGCCATAGCTCCGAAGTCTGAGCCATTTTTGACCTGATCCAGAATCGATTCGAATTTTTTGAGGATGGCTTGTTCCCCGGCTTTTCCTTTTGAGGGATTAAATTTTAGCAGCATGATGCTGGCGCGAACTTTTTCCGGACTTTCAAACTTTTTCTTGTTTTTGTTGTAATAATCTCGGGAGTCCTTTTCAGCAATTTTAATTTTTGGTTCGATTTCTTTTTTAATGATTTGATCCATATACATGTCGATTTCCAGTTCCTGCTTGTATTGGTCGACAGTCATACCTCGGTCGGCGAGGCGGTGCTCGAAAATTGAATCAGATTTGAATTTAGATTTAACCTCTTTCAGCCTTGTCAAAAGCATTTTTTCAGAAACCTTCACTCCCGATTCTTTTGCCTTGAGTACCAGTAGGGTGCGACCAATTTCGTCTTCAATGAGTGTTTTAGCAGCCGATTTTTCCTGATCGGCAGTCAGCGCCATTCCGCGTTTCTTATATTGCTCGACAGCTTTTTTTAGTTCCCGGGTAATGAGGTCCCTTTTTATGTCGTGATCATTCACTTTAGCTACGACTTCGGGTAATTTGATTTTGAGAGCATCATGTTTGTGGCCCGAGTGCGCCCATGCCAAAGACGTTGGATTGCTAAAAAAAATGCTGAATACGAAAACTAAAGGAATGAACCTTTTCATTGAGGGGGCCTTTCAACAGTTTAGGAAATTTGAGACTTGTTTAAAATTTATCATTCATAAGGGGGATGTCAATCGAATTGTTTGACCTGTGAAACATTGCGGCTGAAGTTGCGAAACAGAAAAGCCGCGACGATGACGATGCAAAGAAGCAAGGTGACTGCGGCACGGTACTTCAAAGTTTGAGTAGAATCCAGAGCCCATACAACACTACCCCAAAGTAGGGGGCCAAAAATAGAAGCGGTTTTTCCGGCCAAACTATAGAAGCCAAAAAACTCTCCCAATTTTTCGGGCGGAGACAATTCCACCAGAAGGGCTCGGCTGACCACCCAAACGCCCCCCATTCCTACTCCTGCCAATGGGCCGACACACCAGAACAGGGTTGTGCTTTGGCTGACGGCGGCTAGCGAAAGAGCTGCAACCCAAAGCCATAGCACCAGCCAGTAAGCCCAGATGCTGCCCTTATGTTTTACAAGATATCCAATAACCACAGAGCCAATCATCGCGCCCACGGTGGATGATATGAGGAATTGTGTGATTTCGTTGCTACTGAATCCTATCACTTTAGTGGCGTAAACGGCCATGAAAGCAATGATGGTATTCACCGCATCGAGAACGAGAAAATGAATGATGATAAATTGAAATAATGATTTGTAATGCTTTATGCGCGAGAACGTTTCTTTAAGAGTGGCAAACACTTTTTTGATTTGGATGGGAGGCGGAGATTTTTTTTCTGGATCTCTGACGAAAAAAAAACAGGGTAGGGCGAAAAATAAAACCAGGGAGGCAGTTGGTAAAAATGCTGCCGAGCGACCACTTTCTTCAACAAACGGTTTCACCATCAACAATCCTGCTATGGATCCCAGATAACCCAGTGAAACGCCATAACCGGAAACCAGACCAACATGAGTGCCTTGTGAAACGGAAGGCAACATGCCGTTATAAAAAACCAGTGCCGACTGATAGCAATAATTCGCAACGATAAATAAAATCAGCCCTATCCATAGATTGTTGGTTCCACCAATCAGTGCTGTGCAGATCACACAAGCAAGGGTGAGAGAGGCTAAGGGTCGCTGGCGTTTGCCAGTGGTATCTGAGATGGCACCAAAGACAGGTACGCTGACAGCAACTGCGAACATAGAAAGAGAAAGGACAACGCTGTATAAAATATCCTGCCCGTCATGATCTACTGTTACCCATAATGCGAAGTAAAGCGAGATCACGTTCATCGAAAAAATGGTGTTGGCAAAATCGTAAAGAGACCAGGAAGCAATTGCGAGCTTGTTGGCCGGCGGACTCACGGAAGGGGAAGCACGGTTCGAAAACCGTAAATTTCATTTTTGATATGTGGATAATTGCGAGCGCGTTTTACCACTTTCACACCTTCGATGCTGTTCACCCAGGAACCGCCTCGAAGAACTTTCATTTTATGCGGACCTTGCGGGCCTTCGGGGTTGATCTCGGGACTGGCCCGATAAAAATTTTCGTCATACCAGTCGAGGCACCATTCCCACACGTTGCCAGCGGTGTTGTATAAGCCAAACGGACTGATACCTGAATGGTAATAATTGACTGGTGCGGTATATGCGTATTTATCGTTTTCACCAAAAATATTCACAAAGAAAAAGAAAAATCCTTTATCAAATTTTCTACCCCATGGCCACAAGCGACCATCGTTGCCACGCGCAGCTTTTTCCCATTCGGCTTCGGTGGGTAGACGACGGCCTTTCCATTTTGCGTAAGACATAGCATCGTGCCAGCTTACTCCGACGACCGGTTGTTCCGGGGCATTGAATCGTGGGTCGTCCCAGAAAATAGGAGCGGGGTGATCGGTGGCATCCATAAAAGCTTGGTAATCCTGATTGCTGACCTCGTACTTATCGATATAAAAGCCGGAGGTGTAGACAAAGTGCATGGGTTTTTCATCGTCATTGCCCGATAAGGTTCCCATTTGAAAATAACCCTGCGGAACTAATACCATGTTGGCTGGTGGATTATCTTGAGCCAGAGCTTGAGAAGCAAAAGAGAAGACTGCGAGAAAAAGAAGAATAGTTTTTAGTCTGGAAATACCTGGGCGCATTACAAATTGAAAAAACTTATATGAGTTACCAGATCGCGTTTGGTTTCGGGGGCCAGATTTTCGCAGGCATCCAGGTTTTCTATGTTGATCCACTTGTAATGACCGTTCCAGCAATTGAGCGTTACAATGCTATTACCATACCAATCCATTGTATGGTTCAAAAAGATCGGTCCCTGGCATTTTTCACAACGCCCCTGAATTTCATGAATGTTTTGATGCTTGTTCATTTTCCTACCTGAGTAACATAAGAGCAAGCCGTTTTCTTATAGCGGCTCACAAAGTATCGTTTCTTAAATTAGATTATAATCAGCAAGTTTGCGCAAGTTAATTTGAGAGTCATAGCGATTTAAAAATGCTAAAACCCTTGATTTGTCAAGACCTTTCTGTGGCGAACTGCCTCTAGTAATTGATATACTTCTAAGGATCTGGAAGAGGTTAAAAAGATTTTGACCCGTAACTGCCGCGGTACTCAGGGTGGTAGGTTTTCTTTAGCAGAGTTTTAAGTTCGTCCAAGGGAAGCCCGATGATATTATTTTTGGAACCGGAAAAAGAGCGCACCATAAAACTACCTTTGCCTTGGATGGCATAGGCACCGGCTTTGTCCATGGGTTCGCCGGTGGCGATGTAGTCTTCGATTTCCTGATCGGTCAGGGGTTTGATTTTAATTTGAGAGACCACGGCTTTGTCGAGCGTTTTTTTTGGACCCACTACACATATTCCTGTGACGACAAGATGCTCCCTGCCGCTTAACTTTTTGAGAATTCGTTTGGCATCTTCTTCATCTTCAGGTTTTCCAAAAATTTGATGATCCAGTGTTACCAGAGTGTCAGCACCTATGACCCAACAGTCCGGGAATTTGGGTGCAATAGACTCTGCTTTTGCACGTGCTAAATTTTGAGCATTTTCTTCGGGACGTAGTCCAGGATCCAGAATTTCTTCGATGGAGCTGGGCGCCACCTCGAACTGAGTAAATATTTCTTTTAACAGCTCCACACGTCGTGGCGACTGCGATGCCAGCACTATTTTAGAATCGTCATTTGTCATAGGTTCGTAACATACTCTAAATCCAATTCCTCATCAAGCTTGGTCCGAGGAAATTGAGGAAAGTGCTTTGTGCCTAAGCTATTTGTTAGCCAAGAAAGTTTTTGGGAGTTGCCTCCCGCGCTAGCGGGTGGTAATTGAGGAGCAAATCCTTTATATTGGCTTCTTTTATTTTTAAATTTTTGGGGGAACCATGGCGGGAGCGACCCATCAGATACAGATACGTCATATTTTGGTAGAGAAAGAAGAAGTAGCAAACCTTTTGAAAGAAACAATTGAAAGCTTGCCCAACCCAGCTGCACGGACGCAAATGTTAATGAAGTTAACGGAGAAGTACAGCATTTGCACTGCATCTAAAGAAGATGGGGGAAACCTGGGTTGGCTGGAAGTGGGATGGAACAAAAATGATCCGCGGCAGCCTCGTGGCGGTTTTAAAACTTTGGAAAATGATGAACTCAATGATTTTATAATGGATGGACTTGAAGATATGTCCCTCAAAAAGGGATTGGTGTTTGGTCCTGTCAAGACTTATGAAGGATTCCACGTTGTCATCATTTGCCAGGAAATCAAGCTGAATCGGGTTCTTTAGTCACTGCTGCAAGTTCTTCTTCATCGATGAAATTGTAGGCAAAACATCCGCTAGTGCATCGTACCATATAGTGGGGGCAAGATTTGCAGGGCTCTTTGGTCTTGGTCTTTTCGAAGACGGTGTTCAAAAATTTGGACCCCATTTGTGCCATAGCGATGGAGTTCACTTCCTTAAAATCCGAAACATTGCCCAGCTTTAAATTGTGAAACGGGAAACAGTTGAAGCAGTCGCCTTTTGAATCGATATCCATCGGGCTACCATCGGCGCAACCAAAATAATAATCGTTGTTTTTCCATTCCTCTGTTGGCGGCAGTTGTTTGTTGCCATGAAAATAAAACCGATCGGTAAGTGAGAACTGATCCTCCTCAATTTCATCCAGGAAACAAGGCGGGAACGAGCAGTCGAACCGAAAACACATTTGTGGAAAGCGTTGCAGAATTTTCAACATTTGCCTACCCACTTTTGGGTAATCGCGAATCGGTAGATAAACGTTTGATTCGCCGCCAATGATTGGAAACGCCGGGCTGACGCGAATTTTATATTGCTGGTCTTTAGGTAGTCCGACCTTTTGGTAAATGGCATCGATCTCTTCGCATTGCTTTTCCAGGTCTTGATCTTTTGAGTATAGGTTGAGGCTGAAAGTGACACTGTAACCGTTTGTGCGCAGCATTTTCTCCGCTACTTCTTTGCAACGCTCGTGATTTTTCTCTGAAATGTTCTCCATGGTTTGCCAGTTTAAGAGAATAGCGAAGACGACGTTTTTAGTTCTTGCACCGTTTGTACCCGCCATTTCGAGCATCAGGTCTAAAGCTTTATCTGGCATCAGGCCATTGGTAAATACACTGAGATGTGAGTAAG
>JAJDBA010000009.1 GCA_029261675.1 Nitrospinaceae bacterium | reverse complement strand
CTGACCCTCACCCATGTCCGTAAAAATTATTAAGGAGTAAGTTTATGGCTGGAATGCTTCCAACCCATAACGCAATAGATTCAGATGGTAAAGAGTCCACTGTATCAATATCTGAGCTTTACAATGAAAACACCAAATTGCATCCATTAACGATGTACGGCGTTCTCCCTTCCGCTGATTTTACTAATCAAGAACTTGTAGCCATGACAAGAGGCTATAAACAATACCTAGATTCCAAAAAAATTAAGCTTCCACCCATCAAGGATTTAGTCGACAACGAAAAGTCCTTAGATGAAGTTATAAAATCTAGAAGATCGGTTAGAGAATTTGAGGATACGGCTTTAGATCGTCTAGCGCTTTCTAAAATCCTGGGTTTTAGTTATGGAGTACTTGATAAGGTTAAAGAGCCAGTTGTAGGTGACCGTTTAAAAAGGGGTGTTCCTTCTGGGGGGGGTATATATGCAGCAGAAATATATCTTGGGATCAGAAATGTGGAGGGTGTTGCTCCGGGTATCTATCATTACAACGTAATTAATCACGACTTGGAATTGCTGGTTCCCGGTGATCATACTCAAAAAATATTTAAGATATGCTGTGATCAGCCTTACGCTAAAGAAGCTGGGGTTGTGGTGATGATTTCCTCTGTTATGGAAAGGCATAAAAGGAAATATGGAGAGAGAGGGTATCGCTATGCCTTACTTGATATAGGTCATTTAGGGCAAAATATTTATCTAACATGCACTGCCCTTGAGTTGGCAGTTATGACCACATGTGGCTTTTTTGATGACTTGGGTAATGGTTTATTAGGTCTGGATGGGTTAGATGAATCTTTAATGTACGTAGCCTTTATTGGAAACAAAAAAAGATAAAGGTGAATGTGATTTTATTGTTAAGGGGGATGACTTATGTCGGAAGGCGATAAAACTGAGAGTGAAGAAATAAATGTTGAGCAACTTTCTATTACCAATGCTTACCAGCTTGAGGCTCTTATAAATGTTCTTCAGAGTAAAGGTTTGTTAACCAGTGATGAGGTGTTGTTAGAGTTAGCAGCTGTAGTGGCAAAGCAGAGGAAACAGATAAATTAAATGTCCACTGAAAGTTTAGCTATTAAGAAATAAATAACAAAGGATGTTTATAGAGTTAGGCTATTGAGTTAAGAAATAATATTTAGAGCTCAAGATGGAAATAAGGTTTGTGGAATAGAAAAAAGCTAACTTATCTTTGTCTGAAGAGGACATTGGTAAATAGAGGGGGCTGTTCATTATGAAAATATGAACCTTATTAAACGAATAGTAAAATTAATAGAAATTAATCGTCTAGCCAAATATTGTAAGAATTTTGAATCTGTAGCAAAAGGATTAACAGTTGCGATTGATAGTGAAGCGAGTGCTAATGAAAGCATTGAGGCGGCGTTAAAGAAAAAGACAAGCCCTAGGATATGGCTAACTCTTATAGGTTTTGTATTATTAGGGCTATTTCTGCTAAAAAACGAAGACAATTTGTCGGTTTCACTTGGAAGCACTCCTGGACAAAGGGAAAATAATTGTCCACCTAGAAAATACACCTCAAAGAACACACAGCCACCAGCATCAACGGTACCACCTTCAAACTAACTGAAAAGAATGGCGAGTATCAAGGCGTGTGCCTGAATCCCAAAGATATACCGCCTGATGATTTGGATGATGAGATATTGGGTAGGATGATTAAAGAAGCGTGGATGTGGTATCGGAGGGAGATGGAGAGAGCTTTTTAGAAATAGTCATAAATATCAATTAAAGTTTTTGTTGAGAGGGAGTTGTTAGTGGATCTTATTTTTACCTCATATAATATTTCTAATCAAAAAATTGGTCATTCTGAAGCTGGAGATTATTTTTTTAGAATGCCTCCAGTTTCCATGACAACCTTCAATGGGGTTTTTGTGCCTGATTACGAAATCTTACTTCTTGCAGACCGTTTAATTTTGGATCAACAATCTATTGAGGAATTAAGTAAACATAAAACAGGTTTATATTCAGAGGTTGCTTCTACGTTAAAAATTCTTCACTCCGAAGGATTCATTAAAACAATAGATTTTGAATCGGTTTTGCATGCAAAAAAAGATTTATTGAGTCAAATGGTAGAAAATGATTTGAAGGATATTGAAAAATGGGTGCCAATATTAAATGACTCCAAATCTATATGGGAGAAATTTTATAAATTAATTGCGGATGAAAAGAAAGGTTCTGCTGTTAGCTCTCCAGAGCTAGTTTTGTCTACCATAGAAATGCATGAATTTGTACAAGTAAACGATCATATTTATTATGGAAGTACTGATGTTAGGGGGAAGCTTAAAAGATTTTCTTTGTTTTTTAAGGTTTTATTTGGAAATAATTTTAAATCGGAAAGAGTCGAAGAGTCTATTCGAGGTTATTTAAATTATGTAAACTCAAATATAATAATATCAAATGAATTAAATTGTGGGTTCTATGATTGGAGTGACATTGAACCATTTTACAACCAAAAATTTGCGTCAATTAGGGGGCAAGAGGAGGTTAAGGATAGGGTCCAAAGTGTTAAAGAATTATTTAAGGTTTCTTTTCCGCAATTCGGGCATTGGGATTCAAAGAGTTTGATTAGGGCTTTGCAAGATAAGAGAATAGTCGAACTGAAAAATCTAGTAGACGATGCAGCAAAAGGGAAGGTTGAGTTCGATTGTGAGTTTGCTGATCGAACAATACTGGAAGTATTTAGGATAAATAAAGATGTGAAAAAGTATAGAAAAATTATTTCGAGAGCAACTATCCCTTTAAAAATGATTCCAATAATCGGTTCGCCAGCCCAAGAGTTAATTAATGATATAGGCATAGAGCTTTATGAAGACCGTAAAAAAGAAAAATTTCAATGGTATTATTTTATTAGTGAATATGGGTCGAAGGATTGAAGTTGAAGGGATAAAGATGGCTTGGTAAGGCTTTTAGAAGATAAAGGGTGATTTTATTAACTTTTATCTCAGCGAAGTCTCCTCACCCTGTATTGTCGCGATAATTGGATAACTCTTTATATTTAAATGGATAATGGTGATTTCTCTTCAATGTTGAGGGGATTAATCGGACACCTAAAGGAGAGATGGAAAAATCCAGATTAAGCCCTCAGTTGACCTAGAACCGGATTTATAGAATCAGCCAGCTTAAGTTAACCCACTCCCAATAGGGGTAAATAACCCCAAATGCTAGCCCCAGCGCTAGCCCAAAGAAAAAAAGGGCCTAACGGAAAACCGTCAGACCCTTTCTTTGCTGGTCGGGGCGAGAGGATTCGAACCTCCGACCCCCTGCTCCCAAAGCACAAACAAGCAATATTAATAACCTGTTGGTTTGGTGTGGGTTTCCCGTTACCACCTATTTTTTAGTAAGTTAAAAGCGTTCCATTGATTCGATGAATTCCAACAATTCCATTGATGGGGACTGGTTCTATCACGCTATTTTCAAAAAGATAAAGTCGAGAGTCAGTCTAAATTGCCAGACTGGTTTTGTTTTTTCATTAAATCCATTGCCTTTTGCAGACGCTTCACGATTGACTGATAGGTCGGCCCTTTCCTCACGTCCGCCATTTGGGTAGCGTCGTTTTTCTGATAAAATTTTTCTACCGTATCAATATACAATTCGCAGTATTTTATCTCCTGTCTGTAGTTTTTCTCTTTTCTGGAAAGAATGGCCACCCGTTCAAAATAGTATGGGGCCGGAACAAGACCGGTTTTATTCATGGTTTTTAGCTCGGCATCACAGCATTTTTTCATGGTTAAGAGATCATGTTTTCCCTTTTTGGCATACTCCCATGTTTGCTTGCCATCAACAAGGTTAGCACCACCTGTGGTTTCTGCTATTAATTCACCAGATGTTTTAGGTCGAGTTTTCTTTTTTCCGAACAATTTGCTAAAGAGACTCATATTATTATTTCCAAATTCTGAAAAATTTATTTTTACAACAATAGATCATACTAATCCCAAACTATGGCCTCTAATAGGTTAGTTTGCTAAAATATAAGCTGTTTGACACTTAACTTTCCTTGGATGTAATAGTATGTCGATTTTCAAAGATATCGAGAATTGGGCTCAGGAATTGCCATCTTGGCAAAAAGAGGCAATTGAGCGACTCTTTACTAAACAAACATTGTCAGATGATGACCGCAATGATCTAGTTAATATTCTTAAAGTTGAGCATGGAATTCAAACCGACCGCGAGATTTCAATTTCAAAGATTGGACTAGCCCAAGGAACCAAACCCTATCCAAGTCCGAGTGTGACGGGATCAAATCCTATCGTTGAATTGAAGGCGATGAAAAACCTTCGACATGTAAATGCCCTTGCCGAGAATCAAGAGCTACCGTTTAGTTCCAAGCTAACAGTTATCTATGGTGATAACGGGTCTGGAAAATCTGGATATTCACGTGTTTTAAAACGGGCCTGTCGAGCTCGTGACCAAACAGAAATAATTCATCCCAATGCAAAATTGCCAGCAGATAAGATTGGAGTCGCGGAGGCTGTTTTTGAGCTTAACAGCGATGGGACCACAAAGGATATTCATTGGGTCAATAATAACTCAGCCCCGGATGAACTTTCATCTTTGGCAGTTTTTGATGGCGAATGCGCGCGAGCTTATTTAGATAGCGAAGGCGACTTTGAGTATACCCCGTATGGTCTCGACATTCTCAAGGAACTGGCTCATACGTGTAAACAACTGGATAAGCTAATAAAAACCGAATTGAATCAAAATGCTGTCGATAAAACAGTCTTAGAAAATGTTTTTGGTGATGCCACTACCCAAGTTGGGACTCTCGTAAATAATCTTTCTGCTCGAACGAAACTGTCAGAAGTAGAGAGGCTAACGACTGTTAATGATAAGGAAGTGGTTCGGCGAGATGAGTTAGAGAGGAGTCTTAAGGCAGATGACCCCAAGGAAAAAGCGAAACAACTACAACGCTGTTCAGCCCGGATAAATAAAATAGCAAAGACTACTACGGAACAATTGACTCGAGTGGATAAAGACACAGAAACTAATCTGCGTGAATTACTTGCCGCCATGTTGACAGCTCAAGCTACCGCTGAATTGGCTAAACAAACTTTTAAAGAAGGTGAACCCCTCTTGCCTGGAACTGGTGGGGAGGCTTGGAAAAAACTATTTGAGGCCGCCCGTACATTTAGCACAGAAGCTTTACCAGAAAAAACTTTTCCTGATTTTGATCCCGATGTTCAATGCCTACTTTGCCAGCAACCACTAAACGGGGGCACGGATCGTCTTCTCCGTTTCGAAAGATTTATTCAAGGTGAATCTGAGAAAAAAGCACGGGCTTCCAAGAAAGCTTACGAAGATAGATATAAATATTTTGCCGATCAGAACCTTGCCTTAGGATTGGATGATGAGCTTTTTGCGGAAATCGAAGGTATGGATAAGGCTCTTGCCACCGATATTCGTGAACTCGAGAAGATATTGATAAAACGACATGAGTCAATCAAGGCAGCCTGTGTTTCTAATGAATGGGACGAGGTCACTACGATATCAACTAGTCCGGTGGTCCGGTTACAGACATTGGCTGACAAGCTTACGCAGCAGAGAAACACTCTCGACAAGGCTTCGGATGAAAAAGCAAGAGTTGCTATACAAACTGAGTTCAATGAACTTGATGCTAGATTGAAATTCTCCAAATTGAAACCCACTGTTATTGCCGCCATTGAAAAACTTGTCTTGCAGGATAAGTTAAATAATTGTCTGGGAGATGTGAAAACCAATTCTATTTCTCTAAAATCAAAAGAGCTTACGGAAAAGGTGGTTTCCAAAGACCTTGCGGACGCTTTGAATAATGAATTTATAAAGTTGGGAGTCGGAAAGCTCCAGGTCACTTTGCAGAGTCGCTCGGAGAAAGGAAAGGCACTCTACAAACTTAAACTTAAACTTCCTCAGGCGAAGAGCCTGAGTGACATCCTTAGCGAGGGTGAGCAACGTGCTATCGCTATTGGCTCTTTTCTCGCCGAAGTAGGTATTGGAGGTGGAAAAGGTGGAATAATCTTTGATGATCCTGTCTCATCTCTTGATCATGAGCGTCGGGAGCGTGTAGCAAACCGCCTTGTCCAAGAGGCCACCAATCGTCAGGTCATTATCTTTACTCACGACCTTTATTTTCTATCTCTTTTGATGGATGAGGCCAAACAATCTACAATCGAGTGTATCCCGCTGAGTCTTTGTCAGAAATCCGAAGGATTTGGGGTGATAGACCCTGACATTCCATTTGGTGGAATGACTACTAGAAAGCGTGTGGGGGCATTAAGGAATATGCACCAGCAAGTTTCCAAATTAGACAGAGATGGAAATAAAAATGAGTGTAAAAAACAAACCATTGATGCCTACCAACAAATGCGCCTTACTTGGGAGAGAGCCGTAGAAGAAGTGTTATTTCGAGAGACAGTACTTCGATTTCGCAAGGGTGTTTCTACTCAACTCTTGGCGGGAGTTGTGGTTGAAGATGCAGACTATATAGCTATAGATAAAGGAATGACAAAGTGCTCAAAGTATTCCCATGACAACGCTCTTTTAAGCGGAGGAAGCGTTCCAGACCCGGATGAGCTTATTGCTGATATTAACGCGTTAGAAGCATGGAGGATTGAAGTGGAAAAGCGAAACAGTGATATTACTAAGAAGCGCAAATCCTAAACCTCATCTATTGTGTTTCAATATGTCATGGTGGGACCTGAAAAGGTTTGCGTGGGCTTGCCCTTTTCTAGACTTTCCGCTAACGTAAATTAAGTAAAAACTTAACTTGCCTAGTTTGTTGTTTCTCCGAAGAATTAACTTCCCGAAATCACCTCTTTATTTACTTAAGTAATCCCTTAATTTATGCCACCACTCCAAAAACTCCATCACGAATTCTGCCGCTATCTTCTAGTTGAGAGAAATCTTTCACCAGCTACTGTCAAAGGCCACAAAGATGTTTTTAGAACGCTCGTTAAAAGAACAAAGATCAACGATGCGCGTGAACTGACCCTCGCGACCTTTCGTCAATTTTTCTATGAGGGTAGTGAAACCTATTGCTGGTAGCCAACCACCTTTCGCATTAATCACAACTACCTTTCATCCTTCTGTATCTGGCTAGTTAAATACAAATACCTGAAAGCCAATCCACTCTTTGATATTGAGAAACCAAAACTTAAGAACCCATTACCACGAAGAATATCTAAATAGGATGCTGAAAGGCTGTTAGCATTTCCATTTGTCTCAGGAGAGTATTAGGATAATTTTAGTATTTCCCGTGATGCCGCTTTGATCGCCACATTACTTTTTACTGGTTTGAGAAATAGCGAGGTCCGTAATCTAAAATGTGTTGATGTCGATTTAGTTAATGACACTGTTTTTGTTCATGAAGGCAAAGGGAGGAAAGACCGTGTTGTACCGATTTACTTTAAACTAAGACATTACCTCATACGCTATCTGCAAGAGCGCAAAAGACTAGGGAGGGAGTCATAGTATTTTTTCGTGAGCAAGCTTGATAATCCCTTTTAGCCACGTACAGTGTCGCGCATTGTTGTGAAGATCAAAAAGGGGACTGGTGTACAATTCTCACCCCATTAGCTCCGCCATACCTTTGCATCAGAGTTTCTGGATTCAGGAATGGATATCTTTCAGGTTGGACAAATGCTCGGCCACGGCAACTTAAATACCACTAAACGTTACTTGGCTCTTTCACCACAACGAATCAAAGCACGGATGGATACTCTGGATGTTTTCTAATACGAATCTCTTCCATGTTTGAATCTAAACAGTTAAAATCCTCGCGCTTTATTTTCTTTCTACCTCTTAACAATTCATCAGATTTTAGGGCGTGTCGTGTGTACACTGGAGTTTTTCTGCTGACATTGCCTAATATCTTGTAAACCTTTGCTATCACAAGCAAAACCTAGGGCGCGTAGCTCAGCTGGTTAGAGCGCACGACTGATAATCGGGTCCCCAGCCTAGTAAAATTGCAAAGCTAGTGCTGTAAAGGGCTTGATGGGTTTTCAAGATAGTCGAGTGGTTACACGACAAATTCGCGTATCCATTGACTAAAAAATCTGATGAGTGTCAAGGTCAAATAATTAAGATGAAAAATCATAATTTGGACACTCTTCATAAACAGTTTTGCGATGATGCAAAGTTGATGCGGAATCTATCTCCACTCACTATTGAATAGTATCGAAGCTCCATGAAAATGCTTTAGCGATTTACTCATGCTGAAATGCTGAGTAGTTTTACAACCCCAAATCTGCGAAAGTTTTTCTTCAAGGGACGAATTGAAAGAAAATGGGCTGCCCCCACTTATCGTTATTATTGGAATGGGCTCTCGGCGTTTGGTAGTTGGTGCGTGAGGAATGGCTATTTGAAAAGTAACCCGACCCAATAGATTGAAAAACCCAGAATTCCCCAAAAGATTCCACCGAAGTTAAGCCGGGAGTAGGCACTCCAGCTACTTGAAATATCGCGTAACTATCCATACAAATACAATTTCATTCGCACTCGTAACTACGCCATGATGTCTACGTTTCTTTTCACCGGATTGCGCCGGGGAGAGCTTTTAAATTTAAAAATTCATGAGGTCGATACAACACAGCGAACTATCTTTGTTAGAAGTGGAAAGGGTAACAAAGATCGCATTGTCCCGATGCCGCCGAGGTTGGCAGAAGCTCTTGTTAATTATATACACGAAAGGATCAGGCTCGGCAGAAGCACAGCATACTTATTCACTGCATATCGGAGAGACGGTTAGATGCGTGAGATTTCCATTAGACGACATTTTGAGTATTTGCGTGAATACTCTGGAATAAATTTTCACACGCACCAACTGAGACACACTTTTGCCACACTGATGCTGGAGGGCGGATGTGACATATTTTCACTCTCAAAAATGATGGGGCATTCCGACATCAAAACGACCACGATTTATCTCGCGGCTTCAACGGTCCATTTGCAAAGACAGATGGAAAAGCATCCTTTGAATGATTTCTAAGGGGTAAAAAAATTACAGGCTTATTAATTATGACCTGCTGCGGTTTAATCGTCTGTCCCGAAGTTTCTTCCAAATACTGTTGGCAAGTTTTATCTCTTTTTTGGTAAATCCAAAACCCTGTCTTAAAATAATTTCATCAGTATAGGAGAGAATCTCATCTATACTTGTTTTGTCGCGTACCATAGCATCAATTTTATTAATCTGTTCAGCATGTACTTCTTTGTATGGCAAAATAATCTCGCCTACTTCGTTGGGCATAAGTTCCAAAACCCCTCCGCCATGACTTCTCCCTGCAATTTCAGCCGAGGCAAGGGAGAGCGAATTGTAATAACTTGAAATCAGCGCATGGCTGTTTACACCTTCTTTAATGCTAACTCTATGCATAGTATCGGTAGTATATGCTCCAACTTTATTTTCAATTAACTTTGGGAAAATATTGTTTCTTCTTATGAATAAAGCATGCGAAGCTCTAATAGAAGGAACTATTTGCCATTCATCTCTAATGCCACACTTATATCCTTTTTGGATTTCGTTAGACTCCCCAAGCTTTAGATACTCCATAGCCTTTTTATTCTTTTTTAATTTGTCGAGGCAGGGAAATACCAGAAGGTGAGCTCTTGCTTTAGAGTCTCTGTTTCTTTCCCAGTCCTTTTTTGTAAAAATAATGCTGTTAACCTGGACACTTCTTCCTACTAAGGGTTTTGCATATTCCTTAAGATTGAAGCGTTCTACTGTTGATTTGTCAACGGTGAAGAACGGATTTGCCCCTGTTGTTATCCCTACTTCAACATTTGCAAATTCTTTAAGGTATGGAACTTTTTTGCGAGTATTTAATGATTCTAAAAAATCAATTTCCTCTTGATCTAAGAAATAAAAAGTCCATTTATTGTTTTTGAAATCAATTTCTTTCTTTGGTCTTTTTAAAAGTGATACATCAATATTTACCAGGCTTTTAATATCATTCACTTCAAGGTGTTCAATTAAGTGTTTGTTATTTCCATTCTTTTCGCAAAGTAACAAAATTACTTCCTGCTGGACCTCGGGGAAGACCAGTTTCTTAAAAGATATAATGTTAACTTTGTTGAAGAAATGTGCTAAAAAATTCCTTAAAGTTTTCGCATATGAAACCTGGAGTAATTCTGCGGGTAAAACAAATCCAATTTTACCGCCCTCATTCAACAATTGACATGATCCAATAACAAAAGAGACCCACGCATTAGTCAGCTTTGAGTATTTGAGATCAGATTTCTCAAAAATTTTATTTGCTTCTAGTTGTTGATTCTTATCAAAGTATTGATACCGAATATATGGTGGGTTTCCCACTACAACATCAAACCTCTTCTTCGTTTTATTGCAGAATGTATGGAAATCCTCATTAATAATCTTGCTCGATTTTAGACCTAATTTTTTTGTTTTCTTTGCCTCATTCCTATCAAGTTCAACAGCTGTTACCGATTTATAGTTAATCTTATTTGCCTTTATTCGTTCCAAAAACACGCCATCGCCACTACTGGGTTCAAGAATGTCTTGATCAATCTTTCCATTAAAAGCCCACTTTAAAATGAAATCAACCATCGGCTCTGGAGTATAGAACCCGCCTCTCAATTTCTGCGATGTGGCGTTTTTAATTAGTTTCATAAATTTCAGATATTAATGGAATGAGACAGTCTTTCTCTTTGAGACCAAATAGTTTTTTAAGCTTAACGTCGAGTTTCGTCTTTTTTGTCTTAAAACTTCTTTTCAATGGAGTCTTAAGACGCTCGCTTCCTGTTACAGCATCAATTTTTCCTTGGATATCGATAAGTTCTTTTTGTATGCTAGAAATTGTGTCGTGTTGAGATTTATCTTTTGGCTCGTCAAAATCAATAACTCTTATAGGCAGTTTTTTTAATACCTTAGTGCCACGAGCTATATATCCTCCTCTAAAGACCTCCCCAATCAGTGACGAATACCATTCTAAATATTTAGAGTTTAGTAGGGCCTGAATGTAATAAGTTGAATAAGGGCTATCTTCGGGTAGTGTAATCATGCAATATCCGGCAGTGCCTCCAGAAGATATTAATGTTCTATAGTTATCAATCGCATATTTATTACCCAGTGACAGTACCCCTACAATAATCTTTTCAGGTACCTCACACTTATCTAAGCTCTGGTGTCTTCCATACCTATACCATTCATTTTTTGTGTCAGGAATTGGCTTTATGTCTCGTTTTGGATTACTAAGTTCTTTTTGAAAGTTAACTAAATATTTATAGGCAAATGGGTAATTTTTTTTGAGATCATTGAATTTAATAAATTTTATCTCTCCCCCTAATTTTTTGTATGGGTAAATAACAAAACTATTTGGTTGGAGTGCTCTATATGTGTATAGATTGTCATTTCCTGAGGAGGTTTGAAAGTAAGGTCTTGTAAAAGATTTTTCTATCTTCCAATTTTTGCCAGCCTTCGAGAAGTAAAAGTAGTTTTTGTCTTCGCGGTCAGGTTTATGAATGTATATTTTATTTGCGCTTGTTTGGATTCCATTAAATATATTCTCTTCACCCAACAACTCCCCTAAGGTTTGGCTTTTTTTATTGATCTGTCGGTAAGCCTTTTTTAATTCTGAAGAAATAAGAACCCAGCCATCATCATTGAGTTGTTCTGTGGGGATATTTTCAAATCCTTCTTTCAAAATATTGCGAACTTTCCATTTTGAATAATCTCGTGCTTCATAATATTCAAAATTTTCTTGCAATTCTTTCTTTAAAGTTAGAAGGCAGGTATAAGTTGTTTTGTCATGAAAAATCTGGTTAGCTCCAAAAGAGACTATCTGTCTAATATTTTTTGACTCTCTAAGTAATTTTCTTAGATTCTTGCCCGATCCGACTTTTATAAATTTACTAGGAAGAATAAAACCCAAATATCCGCCACCATTGAGTAAGGAGACACCTTGTTCAATAAAGAGAAAATACTTATCAAACTGCTTAAAGGCAGATTGATAATTGCTTTTATACAGTGGTAGCTCTTTAGGGGTAATTGTTTTCATATCCTCCGATTTCATGTAGGGAGGATTTCCAACTATTACATCGAATTTTTTATCTTCAAAATCATAGGGATTGACTATTTCTTTGTCTTTGCTTTTTACTTGTTGTCCGTTCAACAGAGAATTCCCAAAGCAAATATTTTCTGATAATTCAGGCAAAATTGGTTTTACATTTGAGACAGAATTACTACTTTCGGATTCAAGTAATTTTAGTAATAAGCCAAACTTTGTTGCCTGAACAGCATTGTAATCCTTATCAACCCCGTGAATAGAATTTATCAGTAATTTCTTCTTAATTTTAAAAGGTAGCTTGTAGGTTTTAGTAGCAGTTTGGATAAGTTTTGACGGATCAGTTGTTAGATAGAAATCTACTAAAGTGTCTGCCAATACTTGAAACGCTTCAAGCAGAAAGGCTCCTGATCCACAGGATATATCTGCAAACTTGCTGGATAATATATCCTTGTCAGTTTTTGATTTGCAATAAGGGGAAATGGTTTGTTTTAAAATATCTTGAATGATATGAGTGGGGGTAGTAACTATATCGCGATCAATATTTTCTGGTTTTTTCTCAAGTATGACTTTGTTATTCTTGATTGAAAGTGTGTCTGCAAGAAATATTTCATAAATATTCCCCAAAATATCAGAAGAAAAAACCGAAAAAGAATAAGGGCTCTCAGGATAGTAAAGCTGTTTAATTATTTCCCAAAAAACGGATTTACTATTTTTGATTATTTCTTTATTTGAATCTTGATTAAAGAGTCCTGAATTATATTTTTTGTCGGATGTTTTGAATTTCTTAACAAGAGAGCTGAAATCTTCTTTGTTGGCGAAGCTCAACAAGGTTTTATATTCTTCAAGGTTTCTATCTTCGCAAACCCTAAGGAAAATTATACTATTAAGATAACTTTGAACCTTATCGTTCAAGTCTTGTTCGGAAATGGAGCTTTGGTGTTTGAAAATTTCTTTGCCAAGAGATAATCTCCAGTTATTAATTTGATTTAAAAATAGATCATCAACACTAAATTGTTTGAGCTGATTTTCAATATGTTCCCATGTTTGATCAAATTTGCCGGTGTAAACGCTTTCTTGGCTCAGGTAATTGAATATTTCATCAAAATTGTTCTCAAACTCTGTGTAGTGATAGCGTTTAATAAGTGCCTTGTTATAATTATCGCTTTCTTTTACTTCAATAGAACAGTCATAGAGGGCCAGATATTCAAAATTGGATAATACTGATATTTTTAGTTTTGCAGTGAACCCATACCGTCTAACTTGTTTTGCGGAGCTATCATTATTTTCGATATGAACAACAGGCTTCTTCGCTTCTAAAAAAAACTTTCTCTCTGAGAAAAGGCGAAAAGTATAGTCGGGTTTTTTAGAGTTTTCCGAGACGCTTCCTTTTAACGCCTCCTCCAATATTACCTCTCGTTCATTTGTGGGTTTCCCTTTTTTATTATAAATATCCCATCCTAGCGCTTCAAAAAATGGGTTCAAAAAATCATTTCTTACTAAGGTTTCATTGTAGGAAGAATTGAGGTAACTTTCTTTGTTTTTGGAGAACTTGTCTACCAAAATTAAGATTTCCGTTTTCGCTGCGTCTTTGTTGGGCATTTTGATAATATTGACTCGTTTAAAATTTCTGGAATCTTACTTGTGATGCAGGGTGAGCGGTAGTTAGATTTTTTAACATCTATTTAATCTATGCCAATAATAAGTATGGACTAGTCGTTTCATTAGCCTCATTGGCAACTACTGGTCTTAATTTAACATTCCAAGAGTTAATTTAAGAGCTAATTCCTGTATTTCGATGTCTATTCTTTTATAGCCCGAGAGCGCATGCTTCTTGGGTTGAGTTTATCAGTTGGATGTAGTTTTTCAATATCAATAGCCTCGAATTCAATTGACCAAACAAAATAAGCGGCTAGTGTCGGTTTACCAAGTCTATTTTATGAATTCCTGCGAAGATTATTACCTCTAATTACCCTTTATCTGCCTTGTGATTAGAGCTCCTGCGGATGCTTCGCCTCCAATGGGGAAAACACCCGCCCGAAGTCCCCTTGATTTATTGGTACATATCAATTAGGATATAATTAAGTTTTTACTTAAGCAAGATTGCATCTCCGGCACCGAGAATTGGCGTTTCACTTAATTCTCTTGCTTGGAGATGCACGGCCTCACGGCCTATCTTGGCAAGGCAGGGAGATTTCACCTCCCTATCCCTGCACCCTGTCCCTCCCAAAAGAGGGCTTCTGAAATTTAGTTTTTCGCATTGAATGGTTTTCCAATGGCTCAAAATATTTCCGAAGCAGATCGCAAAGATGCGATCAAAATGGAACGCCTCGCCGAGCAAAATCGAGCGGCGCGTTCTCGCTATGACGCGAAAACGAAACGAGTGAAAACCACTCTTTCGCCGCAAGAATTTGCTCAACTGGAGCGGCAGGCGAAGAGAGCCGGACTGGCTCCCTCCGCCTATCTTAAAGAGTTGGCTTTTCTCCAGCTTCGGGGGCAAGAACAGTACATTCCCTCCTCGGAGGTTATCGCCAATCTTTCAAAGCTGATTGCGTTGTTTCGCAATGTGGCAAACAACCTTAATCAGATCGCACGGCATGCCAATCGGCATGGTTTGAATATGGAATCCAAAGTGCTCGGCTCGTTGCTCAAATATTTTATTGGAGTGTTGCTGCCTTTGCTTCCCAAGCTTGAAGACGAGGCAAAAGCGTTTGTGGCCAATCCACCTAAAATTAAAACCCATGCCAATTCTAAAATCATTAAGTAGGAAAACGAACGCCGGAATTCGCCAACTGGTTTATTACATCAACCAGCAGGCGAAGCAACGGCAATCGCCGTTGGAACAGGAGGTGGAGCCGATTCTGTGGAATTTGCGGACGCAGGAAAATGATACGCGAACAATTGCCGAGGAATTTATTGAAAATGCCAATCTCATCAAAGATCAATCCGGCAATCGTGTGAGGGTTTTGCACGAGATAATCTCTTTTCACCCTGAGGACAAAAGCAAAATTACCGCCGACATGCTGGAGGAGATGGGTCGCGAATATTTAAGTCTGCGCGCCCAGGATGCGCTCGGTTATGCCAAGCCGCATTTTGATCGGGATGCCCTTCATTTGCATGTGATGATTTCAGGTAACTGCATTGCTTCCCCACGTTCGAGTCGGATAGATCGATCCAAATTTGAAGAGATCAAAATAGAACTAGAGGCGATTCAAAGAGAACGTTTCCCCGAGCTGACCCAATCAATCGTCTTTAGCAAAGAGAAGGTTTTGGAGAGGGAAAATGATCTCGAACGGCTCAAAAAGAACCGAAGCAAAGATCGTGATTTTAATCGAGAATTGCGATTGAGTCGCGAGGGTGAGCGAAAACTCTCCAAGAAAGAGTTGCTCAGAGGGCAGATCGAAACGGCGATGCATGCCAAGAGCCGTGAGGATTTCGAGCGGCTGTTGGGGGTGTGTAACCCACCGTTGAAATTGTATCAAAGAGGAAAAAGCTGGGGAGTCTCTCGTGAAGAAATTCCGAAACCGACGAAGAAGAATCCCGAGCCGGAGCCAACGGAAATGAAGTATAGACTTAAGACGCTGGGCGTCGATTTCGATGCGCGATTGCTGGAGTGGGAGTTGACGAAGGAGAATAAGCTAGAATCTAATATCGATCTAGAAGCGCAAGCTCCAAAAATGGACGTGAGCGAAAGGGAGATTGAAAAGTCGGATAAAGTATTAAGTGAAGACTTAAGGACTTCGAGAGAGCCAAATTTGGAGTCTGAGAGTGTTTTGGAAAAAGGTTCCAAAGAGGAGCTTTCAGTTGAAGAAAAACGGCTAAAAGAATTGAAAGCAATTCGTAATGAGCAGAAACTCAAAAAGAAGCGTGAGCGTGATCGGACGAAGAGGAGGAAGGGGGAGTTAGATCGTTAGCGAATGTTGGAGATGGCTACTGATGAGGAGCGAGAGTTGTTTTTGCGGAGTAACAAGGAGAAGAGAAAGAAACGTCCAAAATTTACAAAATTAGAATATTGATCCCTTAATCAAAATTTTCGTCCTTAAGAATCTCTAAAAATAGCTTTAGGCGATAGGATAATATCAATTACATACCCCCTATTTACTCACCTAAATGTCTGTTTTAACCGAATAGTAACTAGAGGTATATGGAGCATTGGTATGCTAAAATTGCTAAGTTTTTGAGTTCTATGATAAAATTCTGATACTTAAACGTATAAATGGATATTATGAAAAATAGTCACTTTAAAAAATTAAGAGTGTTTGGCTTACTTATTGTCTTTATCTTGATAGGCTTTTTCAGCTTTGGTTGCTCAAGTGAGTCTAAAAACTCGGCGGAATCATCAAAAACGTCACCCCCTAAAGTAACTATTGGCATTCAAGTCTCCCCAGCGATGACATTAGCGATGGTGTCAAAGGATAAGGGTTTCTTCTTGGAGGAGGGAGTAGATGTTGAAATAAAGGAATTTACCGCTGGTAAATTTGCTCTTCAGGCCTTTTTGTCAGGGTCTATTGATTTTGCCATTTCGGGGGAAGTTCCGGTTGCTTTGGCATCCCTCCAAGGGAACCAGATCAGGGTCGTTGCCCAGGTAGTCGAAAAAACTATCAATGAAGTGCGTGTTGTTGCTTTGAATGAAGAAAAAGTTGATAACCCAATGCAGTACTTTAAATCAAAAAAAAGGAAGCTTGCTACTTCGTTTGGTGGTGGACCAGAATTTTTTACGTACAAGTTTCTTAAGTTACATAATATTAAAGATGAAGAAATTGAGATTTTAAGTCAAAAGCCGGAGGATATGCCTGCCGCATTAGAATCTCGTAGTGTTGATGCGATTTCAATTTTTGACCCCTTTGCTTATATTGCAGAAAAAAGAATGGGTGGAAATGCGATAACTTTCAAGGCTCCTGATATTTATTCGGAACTATATGTTTTGGATGCGCGACCGGAACAGATTGCAAACCAACCTGAAATAATTGAAGCGATTTTACGTGGCCTTGTTCGAGGGGCTGAATTTATTAAGAATAATCCCGAGGAATCTAAGCAGATATTGCAAAAATACACCAAGTTGGATCGAGAAATTATTGATGGAGTCTGGAACAATTTTTCATTCAAACCTGCGCTCACTCAAGAATTGTTGGATTATTGGAATGAACAAGCAGCGTGGGCCAAGGAGACAGAAAAGGTGAGAATGGATACGAAAATTCCTGACTTTAGAAAAATTATTGAAGACCGGTTTTTGAAAAAAATTGACCCTAGCTTAGTCCAGCTTTCAAACTAAAAATGTCCCGCTTTCTGCATCCGGCTATATCGATTATAGTCTTCCTTATTGCTTGGGAGGTATTAGCCCGGCAGGGTTTTGTTCATATTTCTCTATTCCCCCCGCCAACTACAGTTCTTTTTGCTATTAATGAAATGATGTTGAGTGGCGAATTGGTAAGAGATTTTCAAGCGAGTGTCGGGCGCGTCATTTTGGGTTTTGTTTTTGGAGGAATTGCTGGGGTTGTATTCGGTCTATTAACCGGGCGAGTGCAAGCGATAAATAATTATTTAACCCCATTGGTACAAATTTTCCGCCCCTTACCGCCAGTTGCAATTATTCCTCTTGTCATTGTGTGGTTTGGAATAGGGGAGCTTTCAAAAGTGTTTTCTATTGCTTTCGCAGTCTTTTTCCCCGTTTGGATTAATTCTCACATTGGTGCGAAGGAAGTTCCTCAAGTTTTTATCTGGGGTGCTCGTACGCTGGGGATAAAAGGATGGCACATTATTAGTAAAGTGATTTTTCCGGGAGCTCTTCCCTTCATAATTGCTGGGTTGAGAAGTGGAGTAGCCATCGCCTTTGTAATGGTGTTTGTATCTGAGCTTGCCGGAGCATCCTCGGGAATAGGTTACCAAATATCAGTTTCTCATTTGGCTTATCGGATTGATCGTATGATCGGAGCATTATTCATTCTGGGTTTCATGGGAGCGGTTAGTGATTTTTTGTTGATAAAGTTAACCCAAATATTTTTTCCATGGTTAAAATTAATAAAGAAATGAATGATACTTCACAAATCGATGTCCGAAACTTACGTGTTCAGTATGATGAAAATGTAATATTAAAAGACATTTGCTTTTCAGTGCCCAAGGGAGAGTTTCTAACGATTGTTGGAAAGTCAGGGTGTGGTAAATCTACTCTTTTATACGCATTGGCAGACTTCATTGCGCTGGAAGGAGAGGTCTCTGTTCCGTCGAAGTTCGGTTTTGTTTTTCAAAACTATGCTGTTTTCCCGTGGCTTTCAGTGGAAAAAAATATTGAACTCGGATTGTCGGCGCGGGATAATTTTAATTCCGAAAATTTAGCCCCTGACTTAATAGATCTGATTGGCTTGACGGGCAAAGAGGGTCATTATCCATCGCAGCTTTCAGGAGGACAGAATCAACGAGTTGCGTTGGCAAGAGCCTTGGCCTCTGACCCAGATGTTATTTTTATGGATGAACCATTTGGCTCTCTTGATATTTACACTAGGGAAAGAATGCAAAAATGGTTATTGGATATCTGGGAAAAGGATCACAAAACTGTAATTTTTGTAACACATAGCATTGAAGAGGCAATTTTTCTTTCGGACAGAGTTCTGGTTTTAAGTGATAAAGGAATTCATGCCGAGTTCTCGGTTGATTACCCACGACCAAGAAATTCAGATATCAAATTTGAAGCATCTTTTTTGGAATTGAAGAAACAAGTTTTAGAACAATTAGAAAAGCATTAAATATTTTATAAAAAATAAGGTGAATAATTTATGGAAACAATTCAATTAAAAAATGAAGCGTATGGTATTGAGCAAACTAATGGAATGGTTCTTATACCAGCAGGCTCTTTTCAAATGGGTAGTAATGGCTGGGGGGAGTTTGAAAAGCCTATCCATGAGGTTTATTTAGATGAATTTTATATGGATATTTCGTTGGTAACAAATGCCGAGTTTAATAAATTTGTGCAGAAGAGTGGCTATATTTCTGATGCAGAAAAAAATGGAAAAGCTTGGGGTTACCAAGATGGCAATTACACTTTTCTTGATGGATTGAATTGGAAAGATTATGCAACCCCTGATCGAACTAATCACCCCGTCGTACTGGTGAGCTGGAACGATGCAATGGCTTACACAAGTTGGGTCGGGAAAAGATTACCCTCGGAAGCTGAATGGGAAAAGGCCGCACAAGGTGGTTTAGGTGGGGT
>JAJDBA010000008.1 GCA_029261675.1 Nitrospinaceae bacterium | reverse complement strand
ATACCGCAGAGTCTGAAGAAGCCAGCGAAACCGCCGATGAGCCGGAACTTGATAATTTGCTCGATGGTCTCATCAGTGGCGATGATACCGCAGAATCTGAAGAAGCTAGTGAAACCACCGACGAACCGGAACTTGACAGTTTGCTCGATGACCTCATCAGTGAGGATATAGAAACCCAAGAGGACTCTGGAGAAACTCTGAGTGATTCAGGGGAGGAACCGGAGTTAGACAAGATGGCTGAAGATCCTACAAATGAATCTTCTGATTCAGTTGAAGAAGAGGAAGATAAACCTACAGAGTTGAATGACGAGTCCGATGACGACGATGAAGATTTAGATAGCCTGTTAGACGACATTCTCAATGACGATGATGAGGAAGATGATGAAATAGCCGCTGAAGAAACCTCCACACCTCCTGAAGCCGAAGAAAAAACAGAACCTGTTATTGAAGAGGAGGAAGAGGTAGCCGAGGCCGTAGAAGAAAAGGGAGCCGAAGAAGTGGTAGAAGAAAAAGCAGAAGAACCCGCAGAAGAAATGAACGATGAAGATATGTGGGCCGCAGCTTTTGCCGATCAAGAGGGAACAGAGCAAGCCGCAGCAGAAGAAAAAACCGAAGAGGAAGAAAGCGAGCAAGACGAAGAGACAGAAGATGATGAAGAGGACGAAGAAACAGAAGATGATGAGGAAGATGAAGAAGAGGAAGTAGACGCTGCTGCCGCTGAATTAGGAATTTCTGAAGACGATTACCCTGATGACGATGACGATGACGAAGAAGAATATGAAGACGATGATGAAGAATCTTCTGAGGAAAGAATAAAGATCGGCCCCATTTCGGTTCCTGCAACTCGAACTGGGAAAATGATGTTAGCCGGGGGTGTACTGGGTATATTACTAACTGCGGGGGGGGTATATTTTGCCATGCAAACCTTTGCACCCCCTGAACTTGCGGAAGTAGAAAAACCTGAAGCTGAGGTTCCCGAAGGCTTAACGCCGAAAAAAGGCGAGGATGCGATGACAGCACCTGAGGAAGAGCCTGTTGTTCCGCCAAAAACTCAAATCGAAGAAACTAAAAAACCCAATGTTCCGGGAATGACCAAAGAAGACACTAACTCTGAAGTTGCACAAGAATTAAATAAATCAGACACCTTGTCGGAAGCTGCAAAAGAAGTGGAAGTGATTGAAGAAGATTCTGCAGGGTTACAGGCTGCCTTATCACCGGAATCCAAGATGGTTAAACTGGCAACCATTATGCCGGTCGTTTTTGATGTCAACGACATCCGAGTTCTCAGCTTCACACTCGAAATCACCTTTGACAACGAGGCTGGAGCAAAAGTTTTGTCAGGCGCGTTACCTGTTTTTGAAGAAATAACGGTGCTGACTGTAGAAAGGTTCTTGAAAAGAAAATTCTACAACGACATTCTTTACGTAAAAGAGAAACTTCAAAAACGTTTAAAACTTGCCTACAATAAAAAAATCGAAGGAGATACGCGAGTGAAGAAAATTAAATTCGAGGACTTCTTGATTCAATAGTGGACTCAATACGTTCACGGCATGAAGCTTTCCGAGTCTTCGCCAATAGCTAAACCTTCTTTGATCTTCCACAGTAGTTGCTCTATTCCTTCCCCTGTTACCGAAGAAATCGTAACAAGCAAAGGATTCATTTCCTTTATGGCTGGCTTCATCTTTTCCAAGTTGATCACAGACTGAGGGTCGTCCATCTTTGTAGCCACAAGAATTTGTGGTTTATCAAATAAGTTCTCGCTAAAAGCTTTTAATTCATTCTGTAACTTGTGATACCTATCCAGAATATTATCAGATTCAATATCCGAAAAATCGATCAAGTGAAGAAGTAGGCGGGTACGTTCTATATGCCGCAAAAACTGATGCCCCAAGCCTTTTCCTTTATGGGCTCCTTCTATAAGACCGGGAATATCTGCCGCCACAAACGACTCGCCTTCATCTAACCTCACTATCCCAAGATTTGGAACCAGAGTAGTAAAAGGATATCCTGCGACTTTGGGTCGAGCATTTGAAATTCGTGATATCAAAGTCGATTTCCCAGCATTGGGGAACCCAATAATTCCCACATCCGCCAGTAATTTGAGCTCTAAAAAAAGCTGGCAAGATTCACCAGGCTTTCCTGTACTAAATTTTTTGGGCGCCCGGTTGGTCGCAGACTTGAAGCGAATATTGCCTTGGCCGTAATTCCCACCGTTTGCTACAACAAATTGCTGACCAGGTTCCTTAAGGTCTACCAGCAATTCATCGGTTTCCTTATTTTTTACTAGCGTCCCCGGGGGAAGGGAAACGATAAGGTCTTTACCACTTCGGCCTGTCATCTGGTTTCCTTTGCCCGGCTTACCATTTTCTGCTTGGTAAAGTTTTTTGTATCGAAGGTCTATGAGAGTGGAAAGATTAGGATCTACTTGCAAAACCACATCACCACCTCTTCCTCCATCGCCGCCATCGGGACCACCAAGAGGAATATGTTTTTCCCTACGGAAACTACAACAACCATCGCCTCCATCTCCGGCTTTTACGGAGATGGTTACCTGATCAATAAACATTAATTTTAAAGTTTGAATGGGCTATTAAAAATAGCCCTAGGTGGTTTTTCAAGCTTTGTCTGGAAAAGCTTAGAATGGAGGGGCAGTGTCAGTTTTGTGGATGAACACTAATTTTTTGCGTTTTGCGGTCACGATGTTCAAACTTAACCACGCCTGCAATTTTTGAAAAAATCGTATAGTCGCTTCCCAGCCCAACATTATCTCCTGGGTGAAAAGAAGTACCACGTTGGCGCACCAGAATTTCTCCGGCTTTTACCGCTTGACCGCCATATCTTTTCACGCCCAGCCTTTGCCCTCTGCTGTCTCGACCGTTTGAAGTACTTCCTTGTCCTTTTTTATGTGCCATGTTTCATTTTCCCCAATTATTATGCGTTAATTGCAGTGACCTTCAAACGTGTCAATGACTGACGATGTCCATTTTTTCTGCGATAATTTTTTCTTCGATGTTTTTTGAATACGATGATCTTTTTGTCTCTATATTGTTCTGTCACTTCACAGACGACGGAACAACCTTCTAGAAATGGAGTTCCTACTTTTGCAGACTCTCCTTCTCCGCAGATGAGAACTTTGTCTAGATTAACACTTTCGCCCACATTGCCTTCCAGCTTTTCGACCTGAATCTCATCGCCTTCAGACACTTTATACTGCTTACCACCCGTTTGAATTACTGCAATCATTCCCATCACTCCTGAAAATAACAAAAGAAGACGACAATTCCTTGCCCCTCTAGTTATAAATAAAACAGGTATCTTAGAAAAAAAATAGGCTTATGTCAAGACTTTGCTTAACCAACAGAACCTTTAAATAAGCATTTAGAACGAAAAAGTAAAAGGCTTAACGCTCTATCCGATTCCCTCTGTTACAACCGAGCGGCTTGTTATTGATTTCTTACACCTTTATTATGATATTATAAATGAAAACTATTATCAGGAAGTTTATATGTCTTTAAAAGACAAGGAAAAATGGGATGCCAAATATAGCGATGATGATCGTATTTCGGCAAAAACCCCTTCAGACTGGCTCACAACCCATACAGGACTGCTCTCTAGCAAGGGAAAAGCACTCGATATTGCCGCTGGGGAAGGTAGAAACTCGGTTTTTGCCGCATCGTTGGGTTATGAGGTAGTTTGCATGGATATATCCGAAGTTGCTCTCAGCAAAGCCCATGCTCTCGCAAGCGAAAAAAACGTAAAGATTACAACGCTTTCCGCCGATCTAGACAATAGTTCCTTACCCAAAAATGAGTACGATCTCGTTCTTTGTTTCAATTTCCTCGAACGCAATTTGTTCCCGGAAATACGTAATACTTTAAAGACAGGCGGCATTTTGTTTTACGAAACGTTTTCTGTCGATTACTTAAAGTACAGTAGTTTTAAAAGGCAATGGGTACTGGAACATAATGAGCTACTCAAAGCTTTTGAAGGTTTTCGGATATTACGGTACAGAGAAGTTGATGAAAACCCAGAGGCCTTCGCCTCTTTGATTGCACAAAAGCTTTAAAAAATTAAATTAGCAAAATATGAAATCATATAAACCAAGCCTGACTTTCCTCCTTATATTCGCCCTGCTACTCGGGTTAACTACGGGTTGCTCTTTCACCCCTGAAAAGAAACTTAAGACCAAAGATTTCACCATGATGTATAAAGCCAAAACGGCTGCCGGATATGAAGTAGCAAGTTTAAAATTGCGTCCGGTGCAATTGTCTGAAGATCAAGTGCGTCAGCAAATGCGATCTATAGTATATGAAGAGATGAATCTTTTTGGAAAGAAGAAACCTGTTTTCTCGCGTGAAGAAACAAATCGTTTCGCCCGGCTTATCACAAAAGGATTAAGCCATTCTACTCCCAATAAAGTTGTTTATTTTGAAATAGAGGGTCCTGAAGGAACAACCGCCGGAGTTGTTTTTGTCAGCAATAGAAAGTTGAACTGGAAGTTCTCCAAAATTCAGGGTGGAGTTTTCTCGACGCGTTCTTTTACAGGCTGGGGAGGAACCCGATGGAGATTGGTACCAAGTTCAAAACAACAGTTTTATTTTGTAGAAAAGCCCCTTGGGTCCGTAGCTCAGGAAAATTGGATTACAGTCTCTTTACCCAAAAATTCAGGAAAACAACCCCAAGCATATCAAGAGCCCGAGCCTACACAAAAAGCCAGAAAACAACGTCGAGTCCGAGCCGAACCTTCTAGAAAGTCGGCACCTGCACCGACAAGAAAAAAATCCACAGAAGATACTGAACTGGAAAAGAAACTACAATTTCTAAAGGGCCTCTACGATAAAAACCTGGTAGATGAAGAGGAGTATAATCGTAAAAGAAAGGAATTGCTGGACACCTACCTCTAAGACCCGCGTTTATCTTCAGATTCAGTCTGAAGAATTTCATCTACTTTATCCATCAAGTTGTTGCGTTCCTGATTGGTCGTATCGATTTGCCTTTTTATTTTCACAATTTCTGAATCCGCCAAATCGGTTCGCCTTACCTCATCTTCACAATGCCAGAGTTTTATATTTCTAAAAGCCAACTCGCTGACGGCTTCTCCCAGTTTTTTTATACTATCCGATGAGGAAACATTGGTGTTGGTGTACATCTTTATTTTTTCATCGCGAATACAAACCTCCCCCTGCAAGGCGGCAACGAGAAAACCATTGATCTCTTGCACAAGATTCTGCCTTTGTTTGTCCGCCAAATCGCGTTTGGCTTTCAATTCTTCAGACCCACTATCTTTTTCCAATGCTTCTTCGAGATGCCAGATTCTTAGATTTTTTATTGAAAGCTTGTCGACAAGACTGCCTAATGTTTCAGCCATAAAGTTCTGATCCCATAGAAATTATTAATCGTTTAAAAATTTTTCACAACGCTAACACAGAGCCAAACAGCGATCAACCTTTCCCGTTTCTCAAGAATGGCAATTAATTCTTAATAATGCAATTCAATCCATCTCGCACGGTGAGTAAAACCGATTCCACTCTTTCATCCTGAATCACTCTTTCGTTGAACTGATGAATCGCCTTGTCAGATTTATCTTTCGGATCAAGCACCCGTCCACTCCACAAAACATTATCGACGGCTATCAGTCCTCCTGAGTGAATCATCGGCAAAATGGTTTCATAATAATTGCTGTAGTTTTCTTTATCCGCATCTATAAAAGCCATATCGAATGGTCCCTTAATGGATTTCAAGGACTCCATCGCCGGGCCTTCCATCTGAGTTATCTTTTTTCCATTCGAACTCAGATCAAAATATTTTCTAGCAAAGGCGATTGCCACCGGGTCTTCCTCACATGTCACCAGCTCGCCTTCCTCGGGCAATGCTTCCGCCATGGAAAGGGCACTGTATCCGGCAAAGGTACCGATCTCTAAAATGCGCTTGGCACTTACAAGTCGCGCTAATAATTTAAGCAACCTGGCTTCAATTCTTCCCGTTGTCATTTGGGGAATTTCCAGTTTTTCATAGGTCTCTTCCTCTAAACGTTTTAACAGGTCTCCTTCGTAACTGGTGTGATTGAAAGCATACTCTTCAATTTTTTCATTAATAAAATCCATAAATACCTTAAAGTTTAATAGGTTATGATTTCTGCGTCTTGTATCCGCCAGGCATACCAAGTGGCTACGGTTTCCATGGGGTGCCATTTTTTTCCTAGAGCAAGCATTCTTTTCGGCGATGGCAAGCCACGCATATTATAAATCTTTTTGATTCCTGCTTTGAGCCCTAAATCACCTACGGGTAAAACATCGAACCGGTTCAAAGAAAATATAAGGAACATTTCTGCGGTCCACCTACCGATGCCATAAACAGACGTAAGAGCTTCAATCACCTCTTCATTAGTTTGGTACGCGAGACGATGCGTTCTTATAGAGCCATCTAAAAACCTCACACTCAGGTCTTTCAAGTATTTCACTTTCTGTCCAGACAAACCTGATTGCCTTAGCTTAGCCACAGAAATAACAGCTACCTTTTCAGGTGTTGGATTATGCCCTTGAAACAACCTTTGAAAACGTTGCGTGATCGACTCGGCCGCTTTTATTGAGATTTGCTGACCAATGATAGCCTTACACAAAACTTGAAAATAATTGCGATTTCTACTCAGCTTGAAGGCACCTTTTTCGCGAATCGTCGCCGCCATGACCGGGTCCCGCAAATCGAAATGCTTGAGAATTACTTTTCTACTCGGAAGTTTTTGAGCCATACCAATCTCAACTTCGCCAGTCGACTTGCAAAGCTTTTAATTTGGGGAAATTAGGAGAAGATCGAAGCTGATCTACAGCTTGGTCGCTGATTTTATTGTGATAAAGATCCAGCGTTTCGAGTTCTGGAAAAGCTTTTGAATGATAAAGCAATTCCGCAGCATGGTCGTCCAGCCCGTTATTTGATAGAGAAAGAAGTTTGAGGTTTTTAAAATTTTCCGATTCACAAAGTGCCTGCAGTCCTTGTTCTCCCAAACCTGTGTTTTGATAATAAAGTTCCTGTAACAGCATCATTTTACTCGGGCCACCCAAAAACTCAGCTCCTTGTGGACCTATAGGGTTGGAATTGAGATACAAAAGCTGTAGGTTTGTAAGGCTGTCAGATTCCACTAAGGCTTGTACACCTCCAGCACCAATTTGGTTTCCCTGCAAAAATAATTTTTGCAGATTAATAATAACCTTTGACGCGGCAAGCGATCTGACTGCGTTATCACTAAGCTTGTTGTGAGCAAGGGAAAGGGTCAACAACTTTTCCAAAGCCGAAGCTTCGGCCAACAACTCCACTCCTTCATCAAAAAATTCATTCTTATCGAGCCTGAAGTCTTTGACCTTATGGATTTTGCCATAGGTGATCAGGTCTTCTATATCTTCCAGCAAAATTTCTTTATCGTTCAAGTCAAGTCGGTAAATCGCTTTTTCATTACCTTCCAACTCTGCTTGGGTTTCTGTCTCATTCCACACCATAGCGGTAGCATCATCTGGTTCATCGGCTAGAATCGTCAAGCTATTCACCACCAGACTCTCAAACATAGGACTCATCATTTCAAATCCACCCCTTGCCTTTTAAAAACTCGGTTATTTCTGTCACTGTTTCTCCAGGCCGACGATTTGAGGTATCACATAAAAAATCTGCAGCGGCTCGATATTTCTCTTCCCGCTCCGCCATGTTTTTTTTCTGCTCCTCTTCAAAACTCATTCCACTTTGCAAAGCCGGCCGGTTTCGATCATGACGAATTCTTTTCATTATTGTTTCAAGACTGGCTGTGAGAACAACGCATACTCCGTCTTTTTTCAGGCTTACAATATTCGCATTGTCTAGAACCACTCCACCCCCACAATCAATGATACTATTTTTAGCCTTACCAGAAACTTTGGCTACGATTTCGGATTCCCGTTTTCGAAAACTATCCCAACCCTCTTCAGCAACAATTTCAGGAATCGTTTTACCAGCAGAGCGAGAAATCAAATCATCGATTTTATATAGTTCCATACGTAGCTTCACGGAAAGTATTTTTGAAATCACCGACTTTCCTGTACCACGATAACCCAGCATTACAATATTCACGAATATTCCACTTATTAATTATCTAATGGATTGAAGAATCAAGCCTTTAAAAAAAACGAGGTATTTCATTTTATAGGTTCTATGAAGGTTAATAAAATATCTACAATGATGCAAACGAAAGATTCTAAATCAGTTACTCATTCCCAGAAAGCTTTTCCAACCTTTAAAAAAAGCCTATGATATAATTTGACGAGATAAAAACCTTTTACCCATTGGAAAAGAGGTCGACGTGAAATATTTTATAAAAGCTGTGGTTATCCTGATGACCATTACAATTTTCGCTCCATCTGCCTTGGCAGAACAAACTCAAGAAGAAAAATTAGAAGCCCTCTGTGCAGAAGGGAATTCAACTGCCTGTTTTAAAATGGGCGAGCGCCACCGGATCGTTGAAAGAGATAATAAAATGGCACTCAAGTTTTATGAGAAAGCTTGCGATGCGGGCTATATGACGGGTTGCACCAATGGTGGAATTATTCTAGCCCAGAAAAGCACTCCCTATAGCAAAGGATTCAAACAGGCTCGAAAAATGTTTGATAAAGCCTGTGAAGCCGGAGAAGACCCTTCCTGCTTTAACCTTGGCACTCTAAATTACAAAGAAGGCAGACAGAAAAAGGCCATCCAATACTATAAAAAAGCCTGCGATATGGGAAACCAAGGGGGTTGCGCAAAAGAAAAGAGGCTTAAACGGTAACATCCATGGCAGATAAATTAAAAAATTGGGAAGAGCTGTGTAACGATGGCGAAAACTATGGCAACGAAGGTGAAAACCTCTCGCCAAAGGAAAAGATACTTTTTGAAAACATTAAGGACAAAAAAGTCCTTAAAATCCAGGATGCTTACCTTTTCTCTAAATCAGGGAAAATAGAAGAAGATCATGGACGCAATCTCGCCGAAATGATCGCTCACTTCCCGTTTGTCAAAACCATTTCCAGCATCATTATCACCCATAATCGACTGGGGCCAGAAGGTCTGCAAATTCTCGCTGATTCGCCAATCCTCCCCAAAGTGAATTATTTGCATCTAGGCTCTAATGATTTAGGAGATGAAGGTATGGCTATTCTTGCCCAGGCTGAGCTGTTTTCCGAAGTGGTAACATTAAATTTAGAATGCAATGGCATCACGGCAGAAGGAGCTAAAGCTTTAGCCCAATCGCCCTTTCTCACAAAAGTGGAACATATGAACCTAGTGGATAATCGGGTGGGAGATGAAGGCGCGCTAGCCTTTGCCAATTCAGACAACTTCAGCAATCTGAATTATCTGCATTTGGGAGGGAACAAAATCAAATCTGAAGAAGCAAAATCTGCGTTAAAAAACTCACCCAAACTGACTAAGCTGGAAAAGTTAAAAATATTTTAATTTTTCAGAGTCTCCTTAAAAATCAAATCGCGTTTGGATCATCCGGCCGTAAAAGCTCAGGCCGAGAGTAATTGACAAGACCAGAGCCATCGTCAACTTCTTCTTTGATTACCAGAGTCTTGAGGTTTTTTAGCGTTTTACTTTCATAAATAGCCTGCGCCCCTTCCGCATCAAAATAATTCCTACCTGCATAAAGCCTGACCAGCCCACTCATTGAAACGGATTCACCTAAAGCCTTTGCACCCTCATTACCAAACCTATTCTGAGATATTCGAAGTGTTTTTAGGGATTTCCATTTGGGAGCTTGAGCTAGAATTTTAATGGATTCATCTTTAATTTTATTGGCTGAAAGATCCAAGTCTTCCAATTGATCAGCCAGTTCTCCTTTAATGAATTCACTGAACCCTTCTTCATCAACATAGCTACGTTCCATTTCCAGCTTCTTCAGCTTAGGAAAAGTAGTGGTCGTGCTCAAAGACTTAGCCGTTTCGTTGCCAGCTTCATTCCAGCCTATATCTAATGACTCCAAGTTTTGAAAATGGTTGGAAAGTAACATTTCCGCAATCGATGAATCATTTAAACGATTATCAGAAAGCACCAAAACTTTTAAATTTTTCAGTTTTATCTTTTCAGATTGTGCAAGTTCACTCAGTCCTTTTCCCGTTAAGAAATTTATCTGTAAATAAAGCTCTTCTAATCCACTGAGAATTTCCGACTCAAAAAGATGCAACAATGCTTCGTCATTGATCTGGTTATCACTTAAGTCGAGCGACTTTACTGACTTCATAAGCGAATAGTTGCCGATGATTTTCACTTCATCTGTGGCTATATATTTTCCTGAAAGTTTGAGCGCAGTAGGGCTCTCTTCCAGCAGGGGTTTTAAAGTTGCCTCAAGTTTTTCAGCTTTTTCCTCATAAGAGGGCTCAAACTCTTCGTACTCCGCATCTCCTCCACGTTCAATGCCCATTTAGCTCTCCTGATTACCAATTGATCTTAGAAAACTTCTTAACAGTTTGAATCAACAACTATATCTTATCCCTTCCCGTATTCATATATGAATTGGAAACAAGCGTATTTTTTAATCTTGCCTGAGCTCTCACCTACATCAACAAATACATAACATCTATTATTTCAACCGCCTATGAAAAGCGCCTACATATCAGCACTAAAATATTAAAAAAAATTAATGCTTAATTAACTACTTTTTAATTTGGCATCCTTAGAATGTCCTTATTGAACTTGATCTGCCACCTTTATTTGGCTGGCAATATAATGGAGGGATTTACTATGGAAATGTTTAAATCACTGGATATTCGCGGTCTTTCCTTTTTTAAGGCATTCGAATTAGCTTCTACAGAATTTAGCAAAGTGAAGAAGAATGGCATTTTGGAATTGATTCTCGATAAGAAGAAGAACTTCACTGAAGATTTCACCAAGTGGGCTAAAAGTCAGGGTTGTAGAATTTCTGACATTGAAGACGATCCCAGAATGGTCCGCCTTTTTATACACAAGGGTTCTAGAGCTGTAAAAGCATAAACGATTCATAAACACCGGTTATTCCAAATTTCACCGTTTTCGGTCTCCTCCTCTTACTGAAAACACTGCCTTTGGGATAGCCGGTGTTTCCTTGTGCCAATACTTATTTCACTGATTTTTTTCATAAATAATTCTCAACCCATCCAAAGTCAAAAATGGATCTTGAACATCTATCACCGTAGTTTTACTAGTTATCCAGTCCACAATTCCACCGGTAGACACCACCTTGGCATCTTCTCCCAACTCAATTTTAATTTGCTTCACCAATGCTTCAACCATTCCTGAAAAACCGTATACTGCCCCCGATCGCAAGCTCTCAACCGTTGACTTCCCTATAACCTGTTCGGGAAATGTCATATCCACTCGAGGCAGTTTGGCCGCACTTTTAAAAAGTGCTTCAAGGGAAATCTGGATTCCTGGAAAAATGGCACCCCCTAAATATTCACCCTTAGCGGATACAACATCGAAGGTAGTCGCCGTTCCAAAGTCCACTATGATCAAGGGGCCGCCATATTTCTCAAATGCGGCCACAGAGTTTACAATGCGATCTGCTCCCACTTCAGACGGGTTTCGATAGAGAATGGAAATACCAGTTTTGATCCCCGGCCCAACAATCAGAGGTTCGCATGAAAAATATTTTCTAGACATCCCCTGCAATATGGGAACCAAAGGCGGAACCACACAAGCGATGACAATGTCATCTATGGTCTCCGTCTCCACATTATTCAATAAAATAAATTCTTTAATGAGAACCCAATATTCGTCTGCAGTCCGATTCCACTCGGTGCGAATCCGCCAATGGGTCAGCAGCTTTTTTCCGGAAAACAAACCGATGACATTATTCGAATTTCCAACATCAATCACTAAGAGCATATTTGTCCTCTTTACAGGGATATCAAAATCAAAAAAACAACTGCGAAAAATCATTAGGATAACTTGAATTCTCTAATATAATAAAGCCTCTTTAAAATTACAAATAAGGTTTGATGAAAGATAAAAATCATATTGAAATGGAAGACATCTCAACATTCCCTTTGGAAAAATCGTTGAACCACAAGGATTGGGAAGATGTTTCATACCCAGACCTTAAAGAGCAAGAATTGAAAGATCTAGCGGAAGAAAAGTTGAAATGCTTTTTAAGAGTGGTGCGCTCGGGTAGCCCATTCAAGTTGGGCCGCTATTTTTACCGCATCAAGGCTTAATATTGAGAATGCTCTCCATGAAATACGCAAACTTTTTCTGACCCTTTACAACGAAAGCTCAATTCATGGAAAAAAAGAAATTGAGACTCATCTTGTTACTGTTTTTTTTCTTTTTTCCCGTATCCGCATTTTCCTCAGATTTTGTTGTCGCTCCGCCCCCCCAATCCATGGACAAGTATTATGCCGACTCAGGAAAAATATCTGAGTGGATTACTCAAATGCGCAAATTGAGCACCGCCTATTCAGCAATATTTGTCAGTCTGGATAAGAAAAATTGGGGCCTTGCAGAAAAAAATTCAGTCGTTTTTGCAGACTCCTATAAAAAAGCATCTGAGATGATTCCAGAGTGGGAAGAAGAATTTGACTTAAAGGCAGTCAATGAACTTAAAGAAAGTATTCTGGAAAAGGATATGGGGAAACTGGGAGCAGTTGCAAAGACTCTCGGGAAAACCTGCTCCCATTGTCACTCAAAACATAATACCAGCGTTTGGGCCCGCTATCACTGGCCTTCAACCGATACCATAAAGGTTCTAGACCCTCTCGATGAAAAAGAATTGCGCTATAACGTTTTCATGGAAAAGCTGTCTGACTCATTGAAAAGGGTCAGCGTAAATTTTGAACAGGAGGATTTCCAGCAGGCTTGGCGGTCTCTGGATGTCTTCAAAAAAAGACTTACCAGCTTGCGGTCTGTTTGCTCGAAATGTCATGTCGACGAATGGACAAAAAGCTCTACCTCCGTCAAAGATTTTTTTGTCGGAGATGACATATTAGCAGCCCTGCAAGAGATTAAAAAGGATTTCTCAACGGGAGAGCCTTCTGAAAAAGTTTTCAAGAAAAACATAGATTATATAAACAAGCGGTCTTGTAAAACATGCCACCTTGTCCATCAACCAGTAGCAGCCATTCAGCAAGCCTGGCAACAAAAAACCCCACCTACCCCCTAATAAGAACATCCATCACTTCAACTAAGAAGATTTTCTATCCCACCCTTTCAGCTTCATGCATCCTAAAAATCCCGTATCTTGACCTTCAAACCCAAACTCACGGCCTTGAATCATATTGCTGTATTTATCTTTATTCTTCTTACATTTTTCAAAGTCGATCAAAAAGGCAGCCTTCCCTCTACCCTCTTCATGTGAAAACTTCTCAAACGGGGGGGCTTCACCACATCCTGAGAAAATAAGAATAAGTAATATATATAAAATCTTTACCATAAAAGGAATTTCCTGAAAATTGGGGAAAAAGTTTATGGAACTATAACAAAAGACGTAACAGGCAGGTTATTTTTTTGGCGGGATTATCAATCTTTTACTTTTGGTCGTAAAATCTTTCAGCAAGTTTTCTTGAGAATCCACGCCAAAATATTTTTCTATAATTTTATCTTTATCATGCTGGATTTTTTTATCCAGATATTTATTCAAAATTTTATACAGATTTTCTTTTCTATTTAAATTTTCTGGCTTAGGATTGTCCATATCTCAACCTTCTAAATAAACTGAGGACTAAAGTAGCCCTGGTTATTTATATAGCAATCTTTATGCCATCAGCCTACCTGCCAACCTAATTCAATAAACCATACAAATTCAAAGGCTATCCTTCCTCGCCTAATAATCGAAGACTCGTAGTTTTGAACAATATCAGACAGGAAGTTCAACTTTTTCATACTACTGGCAAAAAGATAGAAAAGTTGACTCACACCTTATTTCTTCACTCTGACTAAAGGAAATTTATGTTTTCTAATCTCAAAAAGTGCTGGAAGCATGAATAAAGCGCACACAGTACATGTGATAATTCCAAGTTCAACCACCGTAGCAATAGAGCGTATCCCTGCATGATGGGCAATATTAAGGCTTGCATAACCTGCAAGACTGGTCAATGCAGACAGGATGATCGCACTCCCAGTTTCTTGCAACGACTTCAAAGAAGCGCCCTTCGAGTAATCTAAAACATGGTGGCTGAGATAAATACAATGATCAATCATAATCCCGACAATAGATGGCAGCATGACGATATTGATGAAATTCAACCGCACATGAAAAGCGGACATCAAGGCACCCGTCAAAGCCAATCCCGTAAACAACGGTAAAAAGGTTATAGTGGCAAGTCGAAAACTTTTGAGATCTACAAAAAGAATCAAGTAAACCAAACCAAATGCAATAACCATCGCTTTGGGTCCTTTTTCCTTGACCCAATCCAGCACTTTCGCTGCAATTAGATTTTCGTTCAAGATAGCGGTCTCAATATTTTTCTCTCGGATTTTTTCTTTCAGGCTATTTATTTCTTTTTCCAATTGATAAATATTTTCAACTCGGAAAAAGTTTTTGTCGGCAGGAGAAAATAGAAGTAAGAGATAATCTTTTTCCGCCATTAATTTCTTCTTCAAATTTTCAGGCAGCTTAGATTCATCAAAAGGCTCAACATTCAAAATCGATTCAAAGTTTTTAAACCGTTTTTCACCTAAGGAGAAGCGGATAATATCTTTATTATTATCGAAGTCTTCCTTAATTCGGTCGATGATCTCTTTTTTCGAGTCATACTCTTTTTTACTAAATAAGTTCAATGAATATTGAATCCCTATAACCGTTTTATCTCCACTCGCTTTTTTTATTTCTTCAAGCGCATCATGAATATAAAAAAGGTTGTCTTTTTCTGGTGTCAGTATCACTGTCGGTGAAAAAGCATAGCCAAAATCATTGGTCGTTTCTGTTTCATAGTCGCTTGCGGGCGACTCTCCTCTTAATTTCTGAAAATCATATTCGAACTCAATTCCCGGCAAAAGAACCAGACTCAATATCATAAGCAAAATGAAAAGTGCCGAAAGAAAGTAAGGTGTCGTAGAATATAAATTAGCGATTTTTAAATTAAATAACTTGGGTTTGGGTTTTCTAAGCCAGTGTATTTTGTCGTAAAAAAGAGCCTGTGCTGGAAAAATAAAATAATAGGTTATAAATGCACAAATAATACCTAGAGTAGCAATCTGCCCAAACTCAGAGAACCCTTGAAAATCTGAAAAGCTTAAAATTGAAAAAACGCTGATAGTGGTCAACATAGCAATCAACCCCGACCGCCCCACCTGCGTAACCACCACCTCCACAGCCTCAGGAAGGGGTTTTCCCTTCAAAAGTTCCTGCTTGAAGCGAATGTATAAATGAATACCATAATCGATCCCCAGCCCCATTAAAATGGCAACAAGAAATCCGGAAATAATATTTAAATGCCCGATTATCAACCGAGCCAAAGCAAACGTATAAGTAAGGGAAAGCAAAAGAGGAAAGAAAATGAGAGGAATGGAAAACCAGGATCGAGTGTAAATAAAAATAATGAATATCGCTAAAAATGCAGCAACCATTGCTGCATTTTTCAAGTCATTCTGGATAAAATTATTTTCTTCCAGACGAACCACCATCGAACCTGTAAGCCTGATTTTGAGTTCTGCATATTTTTCTTCCAGCCCGCTTTTATCAATTACTTTTTGCGCTGCGGAAACAAAATTTTCCGTAAAATCGGTAACGGTACCTTTGGCTTTTACAAAAATATAATAGTTATTTCTGTGTTTTCCCTTGTGATAAGGATCAATCTCTTCAAAAATCCTGTAATCACTAGCTAGGTTACGAAGTTTAATCGGATTGAACGGTTCTTCTTCTTCAAAAAAACCGCCGAACTGACCACGTGCATAGTCTATAGCTTCCGCCATTAATACCTCGAGGACCAATAAGTCGCCACGCGGAATTAAAAGAAGCTGTTTGTTATTTAAAAAATGCTTAGGGACCTGCGAATCTACGAATTCTGTTCCAGGAATTTTTTGGAATCTCCTTGCGAGGTGATCAATAACTTCAGACGCTTGAATAGGATCGAGGTTTTCTAAAACCACCACCAAAGGACCTGAGCCTCCTGTTTTCTCAACAACCTCATTAAATTC
>JAJDBA010000007.1 GCA_029261675.1 Nitrospinaceae bacterium | reverse complement strand
CCCGATTTTATCCTTTTTTTTCGATAAAATAACCAATGCTGAAACCAATTTTAAGGATGATGCTACACCCTTTAATTGCTCTTCAAAGTTGTTAACTTTTTCGAAGAATTACCGATTGAGACCCCTTTGAGATAAATTGTTTTCCTGTTGGAAATAGAGTACTATGACGTTCCATCTTCAATTTTTAAGGGTATAAGGATTTGAATCTTAAAGTGTTAGTGACATTGGGGCCGTCTTCAGCGAATGAAGAAATGGTGAAAGCGTTGAGCAAGGAGAACATCTATTTATTCAGAATAAATTTATCTCACACCCCACTTGAAGATGTAGAGGGCCTTGTGAAAATGGTGCGTTCTTGGTCTGATGTTCCTATTAGCCTCGACAGTGAAGGAGCGCAAATTAGAAACCAAGACATAAAGAACGGCTCTGTTTTTTATGCTACAGGTGATAGCATAAAAATACATCATGAAGAAGTTATGGGGGATAGCCATAATATTTCTTTTACACCACCGTATGTTTCGAGCCAACTAAAAGCAAATGATATAATACATTTAGACTTTGATTCTGCAGTTTTTAAAGTTATAGAAAATTCTAAAGAATATTGCCATGCCGTTGTAGAGCATGGAGGTTGTGTTGGGAGTAATAGAGCGGTTAATGTTGATCGTGAAATCCTTCTCGATGTGATTACTCCGAAAGACAAGGCTGCTTTTGAAATTGGTTTAAGTATGGGTATTAGAGATTTCTCGTTATCTTTTACAAATTCTTCAAATGATGTTGATGCAATGCGAGAAATTGTTGGGAAGGAGTCTAATATTATTTGCAAAATTGAAAGCATAAAAGGGGTCTCTAACCTTGATGGTATCTTACCTCGCGCAGACCAAATATTGATTGATAGGGGGGATCTGTCACGAGAGGTCCCGATTCAGAAAATACCTTATATACAGCGTAGAATCGTTTCGCACGCCAAATCTAAGAATACACCTGTATTTGTCGCAACAAATCTATTGGAGTCAATGACTAAAACAAAAAACCCAACACGGGCAGAGGTCAATGATGTGGCGAGTACTCTTTTGATGGGAGCCGATGGGCTAGTTTTGGCTGCAGAAACAGCAATAGGGAAATATCCACTGGGTGCGGTGAGGATGATTAATTCTCTAATCAAGCAGCATAATAGATGGACACCCAACTCCTCATTTGAAGATATCCTTTTTGAATAAGCTTTATATATGAAAAAGGCCGTTATTTTTTGGTGTACGGGGCTTTCTGGCACCGGGAAAACAACGCTTGCAAATCGCGCAAAAAAACAACTGGAAGCAGCTGGCTCATCTGTGCTGGTTGTGGATGGTGATAAGGTTAGGGCGAGTTATGAGGATAAATTGGGGTTTGGTAGAAGCGATATCAAGGAAAACAATATGCGCATTGTCGCAATATGTGAAGCCGAAAGAGAAAACTACGAAGTTATTATTGTACCCGTAATCAGCCCTATTGATGATGTTCGTAAGATAACAAGGGAAAAGCTGGAGCCATTTTTTTATTTTGTATACCTCTCTTGCGATATAGATTCTCTAAAAAGAAGAGACCCGAAAGGTTTGTATGGAAAAGCTGACAGGGGAGAAATCAGGGGCCTGATTGGATATTCAGCCAGCAACCCTTATGAGGTGCCGATGGACGCTGATATTACTTTGAATACATCGTCTTCTGTTACGTTGGATGAGTCTGTAGAGGCTTTTGGGCGTTTTATCAGAAAAAAAAGTCTTGAAAAGCAAAGGATCTTTCCTGATTGCTGAAAACTATTTTGGGTAGGTTGGATGGTTCTTGAATTTAAATTAAAGTTCAACTTTGATGTTTTTAAGAGGTGAGCGATGAGGAAGAAAAATATAAGGCTTCTGGCAAAGGAAATAGCAGAGGCGTTTTTACCCCCTATCCTTAATAATTGTCTGCAAAGTTTATTAGGGCGGCTGAAAGGGAATTGGCTCAATCGATGGAGAATTACTCCTATCGATACGGGGCTACACTATCTTGAAAATTTCAAGAACTGCAATGTCAAAAAATATTGGTTACAGCTCAAGGGGGAGGTCAGAGCTGGGGTTATTATTGATGGTGGAATAAGTTTTCCTATTGCTTATGAAAATTCTACCTGTGAATATATACAAATAGGTTTTGGGTCTCAAAAAAGTTCCAGCGTCAACTCAATTAAATTATTCCTTGATGATATCCTCTGTGGGCATATTGAAGATTTATCGGATGATGCGTGGCACGATTTACGACTGAAGTTGAATACGAAGGGAAATGAATTAACCTTGAGAATTGAGCAGTCAGGAGTTGAAAAACTTTATGTTTCCCACCCTATATTTATAAGAAAACAACAGCCTAATGAGCCCACCGAAATTGGAAAGCCTAAAAATATTATTTGCTTGATAGCGGATTCTATTACGTTTAGAAATTTAAAATTATTCGGTAGCAAAGCAACTCCAAATTTGCACAAATTTTTTGAGAAGGGTATGTCCTGTAATCAGGCATATACTCAGGCAGACTGGACCTTGCCAGCTTTTTCTTCGATGCTCACAGGCTTATATGCTTCTAAGCATGGCGTGTGTCACCCCGGCCCCAATGATTTTTTTCTTAACAAGAATATCCTGACGTTGCCAGAATTGCTTTTGCGGCAAGGGTATCGAACTTACGCTTATTCGACCCACAGTAGATTTAGTCCTGCATACGGGCATGCAAAAGGTTTTGAGAGATTTCAGTTCAAGCCCTTTAGTGGTGAATTCAACTACATGGCAATTCAAGATGTTATTTTTCATTTAGATGCGCACAAAGGTGAATCTAATTTTGTTTTGATGCATGTTTTTGATATGCATCCACCTTATAAACCTTCTAGCTATTTAAAAGAAAGTTTAATGAAGCCGTTTAGAGATGATAGTTTGTTTTCTAAGGTTAAAGAAGAGGGCGAATGTGATTCGTATTTAGATAATGTCGAAGATGAGATACAGGCAAAGCTTAAAGAGTTTGATATTGCAATTTCAAATTTGTTTTCCTATCTAGAAAAAAATAATATGGTTGATGATTCTCTTATTATTTTTACAGCAGATCATGGTATGTCTTATGAGGGTGATGAGAAGCCTCGATTGCTTGATGAAAGGATTCACGTTCCGCTTTTGGTAAGGGGGCCTAGTGTGCCTAAGGGCGAGGAGAACTCATTTGTAGAATGCAGTGTTGATTTGATGCCATCAATCTTGCATTGTGTAAATGTTGAAATGCCCAGTCATGTTGATGGCAGAGTTTGGCCATTTCTTGGTGGTCGTGTTCGAAATAAGGCTTTCTCTGAATCTTTGTTTTTGGACCAGTATTCTGTTGTAATAAAAGAGGATGAGAATTGTTATCACTTAAGTTACCCCTATGATGCTGATAGGCGGGTCATAAATTTTAAAAATAGAAAACCTATTATATTGTATAAACGAGAAAATTTTTTTGATATAGAAGAGGATGCTGGCATGGACGAAAATGAAATGCTTGAAATTTATGATGAAATAGAGAGTATTTATTATTCTTCCAAAAAATTCTATTGATTGGGGATCATTAGGGGGCGCTTTATAATTAGATATAATCCAGGTGGCTATTTTTGTTGTGTTTTTAAATAATCAAAGCTGATCGATTGCTCAATTGCTAAAAGTTTGAACTCTTTCGCTTACCTAAACGATCTTATTGTCGGGTTGTCTATTACGATAATCTCCTTAACCTCCTCCCTGAAGTTTCTGTTTTTAACTTATTGACTAATTTGGGGAAGGTTTTTTTTTGAGTAACTGTCGAAGTTAGTATGGGTTCGATCATTACTATGAATAAAGGATTGATGTGATAGCTGATTGTAAAAAATTCTGGTTCATGCTTACCCCTTCCCAGCGCCGTGCTGGATTTTTGCTTTTGGGTTTCATGCTTGTCGGCATGGTACTGGAGACATTGGGCATTAGTTTGATTATTCCGATATTGGCTTTAATGACGAATAGCAATCTTACCTTAGACTACCCATTCGTCGTGCCTTGGTTGGAGCGCTTGGGCAATCCAAGCCATGAGAAGTTAGTTGTCTTTTCAATGTTGGCTCTCGTTGGGGTGGCGTTGCTCAAGGTTTTGTTTTTGGCTTTTCTTACTTGGAGGCAGTCAAGCTTTTCGTATGGAATTAAATCGGACTTATCTTTACGGTTGTTCACCGGCTACCTGCGACAACCTTACCCCTTTCATTTGAAGCGTAATTCCGCAGAATTGATCCGCAATACTATGGCCCAGGTTGGAGGATTAATGGGTGCTGTGGTGTCATGTATGACAATAACTTTGGAGTCTCTCATTTTATCTGGCATTCTGATATTGATGCTTGTGGTTGAACCCGTCGGTACTTTGATTGTGGCCATTATCTTTGGTCTAGCCGGTTGGGGGTTTTATCGTTTTACCCGAGGCCGTATATTGCACTGGGGAAAAGCTTATCAGCTCCACGAGGGATTGCGCATCCAGTATTTGCAGGAAGGCCTTGGCGCGGTTAAGGATGTTAAGTTGTTGGGATGTGAAAAAGAATTCATTGATCGTTATCAAGTTCGAAATTTAGGAAGTGCTCATGTAGGAAAATGGAAGACTATTTTACAAGCCTTGCCTCGGCTTTGGATTGAACTATTAACTGTCGCTGGAATGGTCGCGGTTGTTCTGATGATGATCGCCCAGAACAGCCCCATGGAATCGTTAGTTCCTACATTGGGGTTATTTGCCGCCACCGCCTTTCGTTTCATGCCTTCTGTTAACCGTTTACTCAATGCAATTCAGAACGTGCGCTTTAACTGGCCGGTTATACATAACCTGTATCAGGAGCTATGTCTGATTGAGGAACCTGAGCTTTCGAAGAAGCATGCTCTGCTGCCTTTTAAAAAGGATTTGATTCTTGAAAATGTTAGTTTTTGTTACCCATCAACAGAAGCGTTGGTTCTAAAGCAAATAAGCTTATCTATCAGGCAGGGAGAGTCGGTGGGTTTCATTGGTAGTACCGGTGCTGGAAAGAGTACTTTAGTCGATATTATTCTTGGTCTACTTGTTCCTGCCAGTGGTGTTGTAAAAATTGACGGTATAGATATTCAAACTAATCCACGTGGTTGGCAAGACCAAATAGGTTATGTTCCACAATCCATCTTTCTTACGGACGATACGATTAGGAGTAATGTCGCTTTTGGTTTATCCGATGATCAGGTGGACGATTCAGTAGTCTGGAGCTCCCTCTGTTCTGCGCAATTAGAGCAATTTGTTAAAGGTTTGCCAGAAGGGCTGGATACGTGTATTGGAGAAGGTGGCGTTCGTCTCTCTGGTGGTCAGCGTCAGCGGATTGGGATTGCACGTGCACTTTATCATGACCCTTCAGTGTTGGTGTTAGATGAAGCCACCAGTTCTCTTGACACAATTACGGAAAGTGATTTTATGGATGCCGTATGTGCCCTTAAAGGGGATAAGACTTTGATCATTGTTGCTCACAGGCTAACCACTGTTGAACACTGCGACTACTTGTTCAGACTCGAAAGCGGAAAGATTGTCGAAGAGGGTAAGGCATCAATATTGTTGAGCAAAAAATCATAAACACTCTCTAACTAATCTATGAAAATTATTATTTCATGTGTGACTTTGCTGAATATAAGATGAGTTATGAAAACTAATAGAAAAGTTCTTTTGATCGGGGGCGCTGGTTATATTGGTTCGGTGATGACGGGTTATTTGTTAGACCGTGGCTGGCATGTCCGGTGTTTTGATCAACTGATTTATGAAAACCAAGTCTGTGTTTCCTTTTACTGGGGACACCCGCACTATGATTTTATTTATGGTGACCTGACGGTTCCGTTGCAATTGGATGTTGCTCTTGAAGGCGTTGATGATGTTGTGATTTTAGCCGGTCTGGTGGGTGACCCAATTACAAAAAAATATCCAGAAAGTTCCCAAGCGATAAACTTCGACGGAATTCTACAAGTGATTCGTTCTCTAAATGGTAGAGGGCTGAATCGGGTTATATTTATTTCTACTTGCTCTAATTACGGGTTGATAGACTCTGATACGACTGCTGATGAGACTTTTGAGCTCAATCCCTTGTCGCTATATGCAAAGGCTAAAGTTGCAGTCGAGCAAGAGTTGCTTTCTTTGCAGGGACAGGTTGATTTTCACGCGACCATACTTCGGTTTGCAACCGCGTTTGGGCTTTCTCCGCGTATGCGCTTCGATCTCACTGTAAACGAGTTTACCCGAGAGATGTTCTTGGGTAGGGAACTACTTATATATGATGCTGAAACTTGGAGGCCCTACTGTCATGTGCAAGATTTTTCTCGTGTTGTAGATCAGGTGTTAGTAGCTCCTGAAGACCAGGTTTCTTTCGAAGTGTTTAATGCTGGTGGTGAATGTAATAACTTCAATAAACAGGCTATTGTGGATGAAGTTCTCGGGCTTTTTCCTAATGCACCTGTGAAGTATAAAGAAAAAGGTTCTGATCCCAGAAATTACAAAGTCAATTTTTCAAAAATCAGAAATACCCTTGGTTTTGAACCTAAATATACTGTTTCGGATGGAATTGTAGAGTTGATTAGTGCATTACAGCAGAATGTTTTTTCTCGTGTCGAAGAGCAACGTAACTTTTACCACAATTATGAAATTAAGAATTCCTAGTAATATGTATATTCTCCGAGGCTATCGTGTCTTTTCTTTTTGATAAAATTACCGCCATACCAAAGGCAGATGAGGGCATCTTCAATTTAGGTAGCCAGGAACAAGAAGTGAGTACTGGAGAGGTGGCCCACATTGTTCTGAAAATCACAGGTCGTACAGATTTGGAAATTGTTGCCTTGCCAGAAACGCCAGGTTTTCCTGCTCGTTGTTATCCTGATATGACAAAGACAGTAAACTTAATTGGACCGCTTCCATTTATCGCTCTTAAAGAAGGAGTTGAAGGAACCTATAAATGGTATACTGAGACTGTTTTTTCAGGTGGAGGAGTTTCGGCAACATGATCCCCATTGCTGTTCCCAATCTTACTGGGCGAGAAGCCGAGTACCTTCAGCAATGTATTGAAACCACCTTTGTGTCATCGGTTGGCCCCTTTGTTACTTTATTTGAAGAGAAGATTGCTGAAGCAGCGGGTGCCTCGCTTGCAGTAGCCACATCCGCTGGCACCACGGGTCTCCATGTTGCTTTGGAAGCTATAGGCGTGAGGAGAAACGATCTGGTTGTGTTACCCAGCTTCACTTTTATCGCCAGTGCAAATGCCATCGCTTATTGTGGAGCTTCACCATGGGTGTTTGATGTCACAGAAGAAAGCTGGACGCTGGACCCCGAACTTCTTGATAAACAACTTGCCACGGAAACACATCAGGAAAAAGACTGTTTGATTCACAATGCAACGGGTCGGCGTGTTGCTGCTGTGATGCCTGTTTATACTCTGGGTATGCCGGCGGATATGGATTCAATTGTTCAAATTGCAAAA
>JAJDBA010000006.1 GCA_029261675.1 Nitrospinaceae bacterium | reverse complement strand
AGGTGAATCTTTTTTAATATCCCACCGAGGGCTAAAAATGCGTAAGGCGAATGGAAGTATGCGAACAAGGTTAGAATCGGAAACAGGGCATAAAAAACCAGTCGCGTGCGAAACGTTTCCCAGTTCTCCCCTTTCATAAAGCAAATATCATAAAGTAAAAAAAGGGCCGGCAGGATAACGGCAACTTCTTTGCTTAGTACGGCTATGAAAAATATCAGAATGGAAGCAGTGTAGTAAATAAAGCCAGGAATTTTACTCGATGGTCTTTTTAATGCTCCCAACATGAACATTAGAAATGATAAGAAAAAGAATAATGCAGACAATCCTCCAGGCCTTCCTGAAATATACGTGATGGTCTCTGTTTGAATAGGGTGTAGGCCGAAGATCAAAGAGGTGATGGTGGCAATAATAAGTGAGGCCCGTTCTCCCCAGTCGGTGGCCTTTTTTATTGTCAGAGCCACAATAAAAAAAATCAGAAATACCGTGCAAACGTGGAGAAGAAGATTAAAAAGATGATAGCCAAAAGGATTTTCCTGGCTCCATTGATAATTCAAGGCAAAAGTTAAAAGACTGACTTGTCTGTAAGTGATTTTTCCCAGATTTAAATAGTACGCTGGATTATCGATTTCCAAGTTTAGAAATATATGCCGCTCATCATCGCTTTGGAATGGGGTGTTGAGTCCATTAGCATAAATAAGGAAAAGGATTCCCGTGAGGATGAGCAAGAACAAAGGTGCTTTGAGTCGGGACTGAGGGGGGACCACATTTTCTCCTGAATTGGCATCTTTATCTATATAGCGGCATTTGCAGGGATATTTTAAGCTATTTTCTTGCAAAAACAGTTAAAATGAACGGGAAAGTTGGATTCTCATCCGATTGTTCGGAGTTTCGTTAAAGCTGCCGTTTTTTTATGTCGTTAAGCTAATGTTGAGTAACGTAAAATTTTTCCACTAAATATTGTAAATGCCTGTAAATCGTCCTAAACATTTAATGATCATCGGCGGCGGGGTTTTTCAGGTGCCTGCCATTAAAATCGCTAAGTCTATGGGGCTTAAAGTGGTGGTGACCGATTACAACCCGGAATCGGAAGGTATGCTGCTGGCCGACTTTCCTATCGAGGTCAGTACTCGCAATATCAATCTTACCGTTAATACAGCAAAACAGTTTCATATGGCCTGTCCATTGGATGGAGTGATGACGGTTGGCACCGATGCCTCGCAAACCGTTGCCGCTGTAGCAGATGCTTTGAATCTGCCAGGTATTCCTTTTGAAGTAGCGGAACGGGCGACAGACAAGATAAAGATGCGTCAGATTCTGCAGGAAAAAGGTGTGCCGGTTCCGCAGTTTCGTCCGGTTTGGACTTTGGATGAAGGACGTGAAGCTTTAAATTCCATGGAGCTTCCGCTGGTTATAAAACCCTGCGATAACATGGGTGCGCGCGGTGTGCGTAAAATAGAACGTCCTGATGATTTGATCCCGGCATTCCGCGAAGCTAAAGAGGCTTCTATCAGCGGCAAATTAGTCATTGAAGAATTTATGGAAGGACCAGAGCTGAGTCTGGATGCGTTGGTTTGTAACGAAGAAATACATATAACGGGTGTTGCTGACCGTATTATTGAACGGTCTCCTTATTTCGTTGAAGTAGGGCATACTCTGCCATCGAATCTGCCGGAACAGCAGATCGAACAAACGATTGAAGTATTCAAGCAAGCGATTCGTGCTTTGGGTATTGACACAGGTGCCGCGAAAGGGGATATCAAATTTACCTCGGACGGTCCAAAAATTGTTGAGATCGCCGCACGTTTGAGCGGTGGTTGGATGTCTGCTTACACTTATCCCTTATCATCTGGAGTTAATTTGTATAAGGCAGCTATTCAAGTTGCTTTGGGTGAATCGCCTGATGGCCTGAAACCAAAAACCGCTCTTGTTGCAGCAGAGCGATCTTTGATTCCCCCTCCAGGAAAAATTCTTTCTATACGCGGTGTGGAAGACGCAAGAAAAATTAAAGGGGTTCGAGAAATCATTCTCATGAAAGAAGCAGGCGACTGGGTGGAAGAGCCAAAAAGTAATATGGGCAAGGTGGGCTATGTTATCACCGTTGCTAAAACTCGTGAAGAAGCTGTTCGTATCAACGATCTTGCAAGAGAAACGATTCAGATCGAAGTGGGTGCTTCCAACGCTTTGACTTGGGATATTATTCGCAATAATGCTCGGAAAAAATTCTACGTTGCTTGCAAGGCTTGTACAGTTTGCGATGGTTTAGAATGCGCTGGAAAAGTACCAGGAATTGGTGGCATTGGTACAGGTAGTTCCTTCACCGAGAATCTTACTGCATTGGCGCGTTATCAGATTAATCTCCGCACCATTCATAAAATTAAAAATCCTGATACATCAATTGAACTCTTTGGTCATAAATTGGCCATGCCGGTTTTAGCGGCTCCTATTACAGGGATGGAAACCAACCTTGCAGGGGGGATGGATGAAAAAGAATATGCGAACGCCATTCTTGATGGTTGTCTGGAATGCGGAACGTTAGGTATGGTGGGCGATGGTGCAAGTCCCAAAAAATATTTGATCGGATTAGAAGCGATCAAAAAACACGGCGGGTTGGGGATCCCTATTTTTAAACCGCGTGAATTCAATCTCGATATTATCAAGCGTTTCAAAGCCGCAGAAGATGCGGGTGCCTTGGCAGTAGGGGTGGATATCGATGCGGCTTCTTTCAAAACCATGTCGATGAAAGGGCAGGCGGTAGGGCCCAAAACCATCGAAGAGTTACAGGAATTGAAATCGCATTTGAAAGTTCCATTTATATTGAAAGGCATTATGAATGTGGAGTCGGCATTAGCTGCTATTGAAGCAGGAGCCGATGCCATCGTGGTTTCCAATCATGGGGGACGGGTGATGGATCATATGCCGGGGACGGCTGAAGTGCTTCCAGAAATTGCCAATGCGGTTGCTGGCAGAATCAAAGTGCTGGCGGATGGGGGAATTCGAGAAGGTGTTGACATCCTAAAAATGCTGGCGTTGGGAGCCGATGCGGTGATGATTGGCCGACCTGTTTGTATTGCCGCGTTTGGTGCCGGGCAAGAGGGTGTCTCGTTTTATCTTCAGGAAAAGATGAAGGAATTGAAAAAAGCGATGCTTCTCACAGGTTGCGGTTCGGTGGATCAGATCGACCCTTCGATCATTTTCAGGAATAAAGGCGAACGATAATGAAGCCGAAAAAACCTTCATTGAAGATAATGCCGGTTAAAAAAGCCGAATCTTTTCAGGCGACATTAGCTCGTTCTTTAAGGCATTTAAAAAACGATTTCGGTGCTTGTGGACTAAAGCTTTCTACCGAAGATGCAGCTATGACGATGGACCAGATCAAGTTCTGGGCAGATGCTTCGCTGTTGCCGGCTATTGTGAAAATTGGCGGACCCAACGCAAGAAACGATATCAAGCAGTTGGTGCCTCTAAAAATCGACGGTTTGATCGCACCCATGGTGGAATCTCCTTACGGACTTGAAAATTTTATTGCTGCTGTCAGAGACTTCACAACCCCGATGCAGTTTGGACGATTGAATAAACACATCAATATAGAAACGGTAACTGCCGTCAAGCAACTGAATGATATTCTGAATGCTCCTGAAGCAAAATTTTTAGACGAGATAACCATTGGGTGCAGCGATTTATCCAGCTCATTAAAAAAGTCAGGGGTAGATCGTTCTGTTTTAAATCGGGTGACGCGAGCGGTAAAGAAAATTCAGTCAAAGAATATGTCGGTATCGGTGGGTGGCGGAATTCAACCGGAGACGATTGACGATTTTTTGAAAAAAGTTCAGCCTGATAAATTCAATACTCGTGTGGTAACGTTCGATGTGGTTCCTGGACAAAAATACGGGCAAGCGGTTGCAGAAGCACTAAGATTTGAAATTCTTATGCTGGAACACGACGCCGGGAAAGGATTCATCACCCGTGACGAAGAAAAGTTTCGCATCAAGGAACTTAAAAAACGCTTGAAGTAGGTTGTTTTAGAAGGCCTTTCCTCTCCTTTGTTCTTCCCTCTTATTCCTTATTTATTATCTCGCAGGATATTATTGACAAAAGGGGGAAATATCATAAAATACAGCCCTCGTTTTACGCTTAACCCTTGTAAAAAATTATATTTAGCGGGTTCGACCATAGTCTGGTCTACTTAGCTTTTGAATTGCTAGAACCTCATATCCATTTCATTTTTTAATTTGGAGGACAGGAAAACAAAATGCAGATAACTGGCATGCTTTGGGGAAGAAAATTGTTGGACCTGGTGGAATTTACCCACTCAGAAGTTCGTGGACCGGAACTCAGTGTTGATGAAATAAAAGACATGATCAAACGGCACGGGCAAATATTTATTAAACCGGTATTTAAGGGCGGTGTTGGTAAAAAAGGTAAGTCGGGTCTATTGGGCCGAGTGGACAATATTACCGATGCGTTGAAA
>JAJDBA010000005.1 GCA_029261675.1 Nitrospinaceae bacterium | reverse complement strand
GCCAAGCAAGGAAACGTCAGTGCGCAGTTTAATCTGGGGCTGATGTATTACAAGGGCGAAGGTGTTGCTAAAGACTATGAAAGAGCTGTTAAATGGTATTTATATGCCGCGAGACAGGGAAACATAGGTGCCCAGTTCAATCTGGGGTGGATGTTTGACAAAGGCGAGGGCGTGACCCCGAACTATAAAAGGGCGATAAAGTGGTATCGGCTTGCCGCAAAACATAGGCATGCGGGTGCGCAATTCAACCTTGGTTTGATGTATGAAAAGGGCGAAAGAGTTACTCGTGATTTTGATAGAGCTCTCAAATGGTTTTTAAAAGCAGGAAATCAGGGAAATGCCGATGCACAATTAAAACTGGCTCGAATTTATGACGATGGGATGGATGTTGCACAAGATATCCAGAAAGCCGTCAAGTGGTACAAACTGAGCGCTAAACAAGGCAGGGTTGAAGCGCAGTTAAAACTAGCACGAATCTATGACAAGGGCGATCGAGTTGAAAAGAATTCTGAATATGCTGTCAAATGGTACGAAGCAGCAGCAAAAAATGGGAACCGTGAAGCGCAAGCGCGTTTAGGAACGCTATATACCCAAGGATCGAAAAAAAATTATCTAAGGGCTTTTAAATGGTTTCGACGGGCGGCAAAAAGGGGAGATGCTAATGCCCAATTTAATCTCGGGCGATTATATGAAGCGGGAGATGGCATCGATAAAAACCTCGAAAGAGCAGCAAAGTGGTATCTTTTGGCTGCCGAGCAAGATCACTCCCAAGCACAGGCAAGTCTGGGCTGGATGTATATTAATGGTGCTGGTGTGGAAGAAGACTTGGATGAAGCGGAGAAATGGTACAAAAGAGCTGAAAGTATAGGAAAATATTCTGGAAAAAAATCACGTAATTAAAGCACTCTTATAATTAACTCCCCCCTTGATAAGCTTTTAGATAACCCTCAGGTATCTAAAAAAACTCCAAAATTGAGCTGCATCTAGCCTTTCTATCAATAGAAACAGGACCCCAAATCCGGAAAAAACTGCCCATTCAACCTGAAAAAAGTGCTGAATGAGGTTTCTATGGGCAATAGAAAGGTCTTTAATACCCAAAAAATCAATATATTCGCCAAAACCACGGGAAAACATAATTTGGCATGAGCTTTGCTACATATAGGAGTGACAGCGAAATGCGTCAAAATTCAACCGTGGAGGATTTATTATGAAAAATTTAACCGTAGATGAGTTTTTAACTCAAATGTTTAGAGACACTGCAGAAAAAAGTGGCTGGAATATTTACCGCAAAGGCAGGAAATGGATGCCATCCATTAAAAAACAAAAACCAGATCCAAAAGTGAAGAGTCTCAATTGAACCTTTTAAACTTATTTAATCGTGAGGAACTCTTATGAATGCAACAACAGCTGATCTGGGTATTTCGCCAGAAAACATTGAAAAAGAAAACTGGCTAGATTGTCTTGCAGAAGGGATTGATGATTTGCAGGTAACGGAACGATTGATCGTTACTTTGTTTTATTATGAAAACTTGACGATTCAGGAAATAGCTCTGGTTCTTGAATTGTCAGAATCCGAAGTTTCTAAAATTCATCACGATACCGTTTTGGAACTTTTGAAACGATAATTTGGATAGATAAAATAGACTTGGTGTAATCGAAAAAGTTTTTATATTTAAATAGCAATGATCCATGGGATTTATTCCCGCAATTGCGATTCGATTCAAAAACAGGGATAATGCGCTGAACTTCCTTGAACTCTGTACCGTTTTCTATTGTTGAAAGCGGGAAGTTTTAGAATTAGCGATTGTCCATGCGGTTACCCAAAGAAGTTCTGAAAGAAGTTTTTGGTTTCGATTCATTTCGAGGTTTGCAAGAGGAAATCATAGAGCATGTCCTCGATGGAGGTGATGCGCTGGTACTGATGCAAACGGGGGGTGGTAAATCACTTTGTTATCAGATTCCCGCGCTCTGCCTGAATGGCATCACTGTTGTCGTCTCACCTCTCATTGCCTTGATGCGAGATCAAGTTGAGTCTCTCAAACAATTGGGTGTGCGCGCCGCCGGATTAAATTCTACTCTAACTCTGACTGAATCCACTCAGGTGGAACAGAGTATGGTATCAGGCCAATTAGATTTGGTTTATGTCTCTCCCGAACGTCTTCTCACGAAAACATTCCTTGATCTTCTTAACCGTTGCGATGTGGCATTGTTCGCCATTGATGAAGCACATTGTGTATCGCAGTGGGGGCATGATTTCCGCCCAGAATATCTCAAGTTAACCACCTTGCATGAACGTTTCCCTCAGGTTCCGCGTCTGGCTTTGACAGCAACTGCTGATGGCCCCACTCGGCGTGATATTTTGGAGAGATTGAGTCTCCAAGCGGGCCGTTTGTTCGTGGCCGGATTCAACCGCCCGAATATTTTTTACCGTGTGGTGTCTAAGGATAATCCGCGTAAAAAACTCCTTCATTTTTTAGAGAGCGAGCATTCTGGAGAATCGGGAATAATTTATCATTTATCGCGTTCGAAAGTGGAAGATACTTCCCAGTGGTTGGTTGATCAGGGCTATTCGGCTTTGCCTTATCATGCGGGTATGAGTAAAAAACTTCGAGAAAAAAACCAAGACCGATTTTTTAAGGAAGAGGGAGTGATCATGGTTGCGACCATCGCTTTCGGGATGGGTATCGATAAGCCCGATGTGCGTTTCGTAGCTCATATGGATCTACCCAAGAGCATGGAGTCCTATTACCAGGAAACAGGGCGTGCCGGACGTGATGGAGAAAAATCAACGGCGTGGCTGGCTTATGGCGTAGGTGATATAGGCAAAATAATTAATTTTATAGATATTTCCGATTCACCTGTTGAGCAAAAAAGAGTGGAGCGGCAAAAATTGGAAAAACTGCTGGGCTATTGTGAAACCACTCTATGTAGACGTCAGGTATTACTGGAATATTTTGGTGAAACTCTGAAACAACCTTGCAATAATTGTGACACCTGCTTGGAACCAGTGGAAAGCTTTGATGGAACCGTAGCGGCGCAAAAAGCCCTTTCTTGTGCTTATCGTACAGGAGAGCGATTTGGAACTATGTACATCATCGACGTATTACTTGGTGTTAAAAACGAACGAATCCAGAGTTTTGATCACGATAAGTTGAGTACCTATGGAATTGGGAGAGAGTTCTCAAAAGAAGAATGGCGTTCCATTTTTCGACAACTGGTTGCGATGGGACTTCTAAAAGTAGACATAGAAGGTCATGGTGGGTTGCGGCTAGGTCCTAACCATAGGCCTGTTTTGGTTGGTGAACGTACGATACACTTCAGGCGGGATGCAGGACGATTGAGTAAACAGAAAAAAAGAAAAGCTGAAAAACAACTTGGCAAGTCTACTTTCAATAATCCCTCGGATGATGCTTTATTTCAAGCCCTACGTGCCTGTCGAATGGATTTGGCGCAAGAACAGGGCGTTCCCCCCTATGTCATTTTTCACGATAGTGCCTTGTCGGATATGGTGCAAAACAAACCGCATACCCTAGAAGAGTTTTCCATGCTGCATGGAGTGGGTGAGGCTAAACTCAAACGCTACGGCAACGATTTTCTTACTGTAATCCTTGAAGAATTACAGAATTAAACCCGTATATGAAAATAGAAGCTATAATATAGCCAGAATATTTTTTTGTGTTTATATTTTTCTTATAGATAAAATCAATGAATTGGGAAAACGAAAAGCTCTGGGCGGGAATTGGTGTAGAAGTCAAAGGTAGTTTGTCCAGTCGTGAAATGCTTTATAAAGCCAAGCTCGATTGGGAAGTTTCTAAAATTCCTTCGCAAAGACCCAAATCTCATGCCAATCAAGAAACATTGCGTTTTTACAAAGCCTATTTCGACTGCGGAAACGCAGAAATCGAAACAGTCGGCAGCCTCGATGGTGCTCGTATCATCTGGTCACTCGCCAGATTAAATGAGGATTTTGTGTTGCCGGGGGACGATGAGTTGAAAGGATATATTCTACTTGCATCCCGTCATGAGGACCGAGAGAAAATTGAAATTCATTTTCTGACTTTGCGGTCGGCCAGCAACAGTATGTTGAAGATATCTTCTAAGGCAAGACCCATCGTGAAAAATTCTTTCCGGCGTTCATTTAAATCCACTCTGCCTTTTTTGTCTGAGTCTTCCCTGCAATTCGATGAAGATATGATCGAAAGGACAAAAAAAACTATTGAAATGGGCCGGACTGCAATATCCGCACATGCCAAAGAAGCTCAACTTCTTGCAGAAAAAAAAGTGACCGAACAAATTGCTGAAAGCTATATGAACGAAGTCTTTAAACAGGATGATAGCGCAGAAGCAAAACAAAAGGACAACGCACTATCTGCTCTGGATGCAATTAAAAATGCACCAGGCCAGAACCTGAAGTCGGCGCAAATGACTGCATGGGGCCTCCTGACAGCCGTAACCTACACAGCAGACCGCCTGGGAAAAACTCCAGACTCCCGCCTAAGGCAAGCATGGTTTGGTCCCAATGCGAAAATTAAAAAGCGAGCATTAGAACTAGCGGTGAAGTTGCTTTAAAGAGATAGCTTTAGCGAATGCTCAGGTTCTCGAAATTACTAAACCGATTCTGACTTCCAATGGAAATTCTTTACGTAAGCGTTTTTTGTTTGGGGAATATTAAAGGTGATCTTGGAGATGGGTGCTGACTCAGTAGTGAAGAAATACAACTCATACGCGCCATCTTTATTAAACTCCAGTTTTATAGATTTATTTTCTGGAAGTTCTGGAACCTCGAAAATAATCTTCTCCTCATTGCTTGAATAAATATATAAATTGAAAACTGGAAAGTTGTAATTATTTTGCAGAGAGATAGGCGTGTTAGTGGTGCCTTGCAACGGACAGGATTCACGTTGTTCGTTGTTTAAAAATATAGTTTTTTGTTTGTTACCTGCCTCATTTGGATAGCTCCCAATGAAATTCAGCAACGTGGACCAATACGCAATCCTCAAATACTCAGAATCATACTCGATAACGGATTTTTCATGTTTTTCTAAAGAATGATTTGTTTTGATCGCGTGCATGGGTTTGTTTTCGTGGATAGATTTTTAAATTCTTCTATTTAAAGATTCTACATACAACCCATAAACTTTTGTATCAGAGGAAACTCGAAGAGGTGGTAGGTTTAATCTTACTCATTGTAGGGTTTAGGGGTTTTTTGGTTCGGTGTTTGGCTGGGTTAGTTTGTGAGGCAAGGAAATTCCTATACTGAAGCTAGACTCCAGGAAAATAATCCGATCGCTGGACTCTCAACTTCAATCTTGTCTCCGGGATGGAGAGATCCTACTCCTGCGGGAGTTCCAGTAAAGATAATATCACCAGGTTTTAACGTCCACCAATGGCTGAGAGTTTGAATCAGATTTGAGATGGGGAATATCATTTCCCGGGTATTTCCATTTTGTCGCAGGTTGCTGTTGACAGAACACGAGAAGGCCAGATTTTCCAAATCGATTTTGTTTGGAGAATAATCTTTAAATATCCCTAATGGAGCGCTTTGCTCAAATGATTTCGCAAGCTCCCAAGGCAGTCCTGCCTTTTTTAATTTTTTTTGAACATCACGTAAAGTTAAATCCAAACCCAGTGTGATTGCCGAAATATATGACAGAGCATCGGCTATATTAATGTTCCTACCTTCCTTGCCTATCAATAAAACCACTTCTACCTCATGGTGTAATTCGCTACCGTAGGAGGGCCAGTGTAGAATTTCACCGGGAGCTACGATATTGCAAACCGGTTTCATAAATACCACGGGTTCTTCAGGTGTTTGGGTGCCACCCAACTCCTTAATGTGTTTGTCATAATTTTTGCCAATGCAAAAAATTCTATTGGGAGTGGCTTTTAAGTTATGGGCAGAAAAATTCAATGCTTTTTTCTTCCTGATGAAAAAATAAGGATAAGTTTAATCTGCAATATACAGTTAATTATCTTTAAAAGTCCAAATTTAGGATTTTTAAAGTCTTATTTTCAAGGTTAAAAACCTTTGAAAACTGTGACTTGAATTACTTGTCCCGTTCGGTTAATCTTCACATTCCCAATAAAATCAGGACTTAAAATTATGATCCGAACCACTTTGATCGGGCATGCCTGCCTATATATACAATCCGAGAAAACCAATATACTCACCGATCCCGTTTGGTTTGATTATCTTTGGGAAGAGATTAATGTGCTTTGCCCCAGTATCGTCCTGAAAAAAGAAAAAATACCACCGCTGGATGTTCTGAATATCTCACACCGCCATCAAGACCATTTTGACGTTCGTACTTTGGCGTATCTGAAGCAAAATGAAAAGATTCTTACGCCCGATACCCTGGTACTTGCCCCAAAGGATGACCTTCTTCTAAGTATCCTCGATGAACTCGAATTTAAAAATGTAAAAGTCGTTACAGATTTCGAGCCTATTAAAGTAAAGGATGTGACGTTGACTCCGACCCCATCGCGTAACCAGATCAGCACGGCGGAAGATGAGTTTCCTGAGCATGGCTTACTTGTGAATGACGGGGAAGTAACGATCTGGAATCAGGTAGACTCTCAGGTTAACCCCGATATCATTCAACGAATTATGGAATTGTACGGGCATATTGATTTTTTTCACTCCCGATTTGTTCCTTTGATAGAGGGACACTTTTCATATAACAAGCACCTCGCTTTGCCTTTTGATGAATACTGCACTTATCTTAATGTGGTGAGAGCTCTTGGGCCTCGAATGGTTGTCCCCGGTTCTGCTGCATTCCGCTATCGAGATGAATTGAATTTCTTAAATCAATATTCTTTTCCGACTACGCAAGAACAATTCCTGCGTGACCTGAAAGCATTTTGTCCCGATGTACCTAGCGCTCCCTATTTTCCAGGGGATGTGGCTCATATATCAAAAGATGAAATTAACATAAAAAAGCAGGGCTCTAATTTTGTGCGTGTCCTCGAAGACGACAGTCATAAGATTTTTTTCAAGCCTGGTTTTGAAGTTCCCACAATAAAGACGCAAACAACAGATCCCGTTCAATATGAAAAAGAAATGCAGGTAGTGGAAGACTTTATTGAAAACGGCTTCATGGAGAAGGTTTTGAAAAGCGAATTGCTGGGCGGGTGGCAACATTGGCAAATCGTATATCAATTGGAAGTATTTGGTCAGGAAGGCTCGCAAATATGGACGATCGATTTTGCAAAACCTGGGAAACCAGAACTTCATAAAGGCGACATCGGCAAGATAAACATTTATGAAGGTATTTCCTCATCAGAGTTGTGCGCTCTAATAGAAGGGAACACATCGTGGGATTATGTAACTTTATGTGGCAATTACCGAACTTTTAATAATATTTATCGAATCACTGAAGGTGGATTCGAACTTCCCCCAAAAGATAAATCGAACTATGCTTTAGAACCTTTGATGGATATTTTTCCATGGGACAAAGAAATGGATAAAAGAAAGTTCATGCGAGATGTACACCGCTGGAAAGGCAAGAGTTTTTAAGGAAACTTCATTAAACCCCATATTTATCAAATAGTTTAGCTCCTTTTCCCATTCCCTCTTTCTCTCTAATCACCTACAATCTTCCCTGAGTTATAAGTTTTTATTTAGGTTCTCCTTGTTTTTTATTTGCAATTAAAAAATATATCAAGAACCATGGATTAAGATAGAAAAGCT
>JAJDBA010000004.1 GCA_029261675.1 Nitrospinaceae bacterium | reverse complement strand
CCAAATGGCTCTCTATGCGCCAAGCGAAACGCTTCTCGCCTGATTGCATTCGATTAACGCAACTATTAAGAGACGGAATTAGATTTGCCATGTCAGTTGAGTCGGTCCCAGAATCGTACAGTTAAGTTTTGAAAGAAGCGGCAGCCATCTTAGCATCATCTCAGTAAACCCATTTTTCACTCTTCATGAGAATGTCCGCTTTGGGTCGTCAGAAGTCGGCCAATAGTGGACGTTAAAGTTACACATTATATTCTTTTGTCTTCCTTCCAACTTTAAAACTGCTACTGCAAGGTCACTTGAAATATACTAACTAACCAAGGCGCCCTTTGAAAAAGGGGTTGTGTTTTTTTTCTTGCCCCACTGTAGTCGCTGGCCCGTGACCTGGATGAATACCGGTGGTATCTGGTAGACGTAATACTTTTTGTGTGATGGAGTTAAATAAATCTTTCCAGGAAGAATTTGCGCGTCCCATAGACCCGGCGAATATCACGTCTCCTGAAAGCAAAGTTTGGTTTATTAGATAAGAGACGCCACCTGTTGTATGCCCCGGTGTTTCTATACATAAGATTCGTAATTTACCAAGCGTCAATTCATCTCCATCCTTTACAATTTTGAAATTGTTACTTCCTTTGGGCTTGGGTTCATTATGATCAATATAGGTAGGGCAATCAAAGGCATCACTGAGTTCTCCCAATCCGCCTGCGTGATCGGGGTGAGCATGGGTTAATAGAATCATATTAGGACGAACGCCCATCTCACTGGCCTTGTTGATGATTGTTTTTGGGTTTGCTCCCGTATCCACCACAGCAGTTTCTCCTGTGGCCTTGCAACGTAACAGGTAACAATTTACAGGATACTCTCCCATAAAAACATTCAGGCAAACCAAATCAAAATCGGGGTCATCGGCAGGTTCTTTGGGCATCCATCGCTCTTGGGCGCTATCAATTAGAGTAGGCCCATCTAAATCGAGCGCTTTGGCAAGTTTCAATACAACCGAATCCTCCGGTGTTAATTGATAGCTTTCTATCCGTTGGATGTCGTTTTTGGGGAGGTCTGTTGCCCGAACAAGGTCGTCCTGCGACCATGCTTTGCCGTCTCGGGCTTTTTGTAAAATGTCTCCCAATTCATCTTCAAGCGGCATTGTGTTCTTCTCCTAAATGGTACATTAATAAATATAAATGGATTTAAACTCTATTTCATTCGTCCCTTAAATATCAACTCTGCCACACCCGACTTGTCGAGTTCGCCTTTACCTGTTTCAACGAGACGTTGGTATTGATCGAAAGTGGCTTGGGCTAACGGTAACTGTAATCCGGCGGACTGTGCCAGGTTTAGGGCGATTCCAGAATCCTTAGCGGCATGGGCGGCAGAGAAATAGCATTCATGATCTCGGGTTTGCATGTCTTCGCCATCTGTTTCAAGAACACGCGATGCCGCACCTGTTTGACTAAAGACCTCGCGAAGCATTGTCACGTCTAGCCCGAGTGCATCTCCCAGGCCTAATCCCTCTGCTAATGCAGCGGTGTTGCAGTTCATAACCATATTGACAAGCGCTTTCATTTTTGCCGCATCACCTGCAGGGCCAATATAGAGGAGTTTTGAACTCAGCGCCTCAAGTAATGTGTGAGCCTTTTCGAAAACTGGTTTTTTGCCTCCACACATTAGGTAGAGAGTTCCCTCTCGCGCCTGTGTAATGCTACTGGCCATAAGTGCTTCGAGATTGCTTCCTCCGTTTTTTTCGACAAGAGTTTCCGCCTTGATGTGTGCTTCAGGGCTGACTGTGGCAAAATTTATAAATAGTCGGCTCTTCGCGTGTGCAAGTAAACTTGATGGGTTGGTTTCAGAGAAGATATCATCCATCGCCGCTTCATCCGTCACCACTGTCAGTACAATATCGCTTAATTCAGCAGCACGGGCAGGGGAAGATGCCGCCTCGCAAGAAAGTTCCTTAGCTAAAGACTCACTTGCTGGAGCATAATGGTCCTGAACCGCAGTAATATTATAGCCCTTGTCTTTGAGGCGTCGAGCCATATTGGCACCCATGCGGCCAACCCCTACAAAACCGATACGACTTGTCATGATTTTTATATTTCCTTATAAGTGATATATGGGTTTAGTAAACCTTTACTATTTATACCAGATTTTGGTTTTAGCGTATGAATATAAACGTGGGACTTTGTATTTTCGCCAGGGTTGATTGTGATAGTAAAATTTAGATATAATTGGACTGTTGAGTTCTGAATTATTTTTAATGGAAAAAGGAGCCCACATTGTTTGTCGAGAGAAATAATCAGTTTTCAGTGGTATGCAATGCCCGAGTAGCCGACAACTGTTCTGAGAACGGAGGATGGTGCGACAGCGAAGAAGAAGCATATGAATGGGTAGAAGATGAATGCTGGATTTTCTCAGGAGAAGGGTGGTTCTGCATTGAATGTAACTCCCATTATATGAGGAACCTTTCCCAAACTCGACGAGACAAAGGCCTGGATTCAATGTTACCCGATGGATGGGACGATAACCTTGAAGTTGGCATCGACACCGTAAGATAAAGCCCTCGTCTTAGTAACTACAGGCTAGACCCAACTTTCTTCTCAATTAACTTTGATTAATGTGAGCCCTCTATATTCATCGCAGGCGGCACTTTCTTTCCGCAGGGAATACTTGGGTTAAAGCCACATTCATGCATTTTCAGCAACTCAGAATCCAGAATCTTTAGATTCCCTCTGGCAAATCGTTGGGATGAGTAGAATTGTTTCGTTGCCTCTTCATGGCTCCCCAACATATGGAGGCTGAGAGCCAGATTGAAATATAGAACGCCCTTGCTTGGATCTCTTAATTGTTCTGCAAGGTTCAACCCTTTATTAAATTGTTCAATGGCTGTTTCGAAACTTCCTCTCTTAAACAGTTCAATTCCTTGTTGATTGATTTGACTAATTTCCAGGTCAAAGCTTTTAGAACCTTCCTCTTTTGGAAGTTTGATTGGGTTTTCCTGAATGGCCCATGTTCGTTCACAGAAAAACAAAAATAAGAAGATCGTAATAATTAACCATCCTCCCATTTTCCTCTCTTTTTTTTCATTGGTATTTATTCTCATTTTTTTAGAACCCAATAATTTCTTTTCATGCAACTTATGAATATAAAATTTTTCTCGCGCAGTAGTTCTCCTGCTCCCTTGCTGCCTTCACTTCTCTTTATTTTTTCATTGGAGAAAGCCTGGCAAGATTGCACGTCTTTTAAGAATAGTTTTTTTCCTTTGCTTTTTGTGTCTGTGTAAGCCTCATATTTTTTCTCTGTAAGACACCCCGCCAAAAACAATCCGAAAAAGGTCAAAGTAAATATTGATTGCCAAAGACCTTTCATGAATTTACTTGAGTTAATGAGCGAATATAGTGAATAAGTTGCCAAATTTTCCGATCTGACAAATGGGAATATGCGGGCATAGAACTTCCCTTAGATCCGTTTTTAATAATCCAGAACAACTGGCCGTCCGAAATTTGTTCCATTGTTTGTTTGCAGGTGAAGTTTCTGGGCTTGGGGTTCAAATTAGGTGACATAGCTCCTTGTCCATTCCCGTTCATCCCATGGCATTGCTTGCAAGCAATGGGTTTTGCCTTGATATGGGAAAGTACTTTACCCTTTTTTATGAAACGAGGTTCATTGCGAAGCGGATTCACTTTTTCCAGATATTGTTTAGGGGCTGTAAGGGTTTTCCTTTTTTGCGGACACTCTTTAGCAAAAACAGAGTTTATGCCACTATTGAAAAAAAACAATAAAAATAAAAAAACAAAAACCGGCACGGGTGCCAAAGACTTTATATGAATCATTTTTTCTCCAAAATCCCAGAATATTTATTAAGTTAATCCGGCCTCTTGTTGTACATATCTAATATATTTAATAATTGCCCTAATTTCCTTTTCTGATACTCTTCCCTTCTGAGAAGGCATAGCGCCTGAACTGGAACCATTTATAATGATCCCAGTAAAACTTTCATTTGAATAATTTGAAGGAGAAAATCTTTCCTGAATCAGGTTGGGTGCCCTGTTACCACCCAGTGCATCTGGACCATGACAATTAGCACAAACCTCATGAAACTTGGCTTGACCGCCCAGGAATTGTTCTGGGACCTTCTTTCTAGGTTCCACCGCACAGGCACTTGCCAAGATGGCAAGAAAGAGTATTAACAAAGTTGGAACATTGCGTTTCATAATTATTTCCTATATTTGATAAAACTAAAAATGTAAAAATTAGGGTGCAATTGTTTTTAAAATTAACTTCTTGAGATTCTGGTATTCCATGTTTTTTGGGCTGGATTCCAAAGCATTACTAATTGATTTAAGGGCTTTTTCATATTTTTCTGCCCCCATTTGAATTAAAGCATCCATATATAAGGATCGAGCTTTCATGGTTGGTCCGTTTTACATATCACGTGCACAACGAAAACCCAACCCAACTCCATAAGAGTTGTTCAATGGATTATTCCAAAAACGATGTGTAGTAGTGATGCTCTGAGGTGGAGCAAACCAGGAACCTCCACGAATCACTTTCTTTTTTCCTGTAATACTGTTTTCCAGCAATGTATTTTCCGTTCCTATTAATCCAAATTTCGGATCCTTGGGATTTCGGACACTATTAGACTTTTTGTAGTAGTTTGGGGCATACCAATCCTGGACCCATTCGAAGACGTTCCCCGCCATGTTATAGACTCCGTAGTAACTTTTCCCTTCAGAATGGGAATCTACCGGAGAAGTTATATGTCCTTGTCCAGTTTGACCTTTTGCAAAGTTTCCTTTGTCAAAATCCAGTTCATTCCCCCAAGGGTAAGTTGAACCTGCGGGACCACGGGCTGCTTTTTCCCACTCTGCTTCTGTGGGTAGACGCTTGTTGGTCCAGTGGCAGTAAGAATTCGCATCGTACCAGTTCACTCCTGTTACAGGTTGGTTTGGTTGATTGAGTTGATGATGGTCCCAATAAGCGGGAGCCGGATAATCGATTGCTTTTATAAACTCAGTGTATTCGGCATTAGAAACTTCATACTTGTCGATGAAATAGGATGGCAGGTAAACCATTTTTGCAGGACCTTCATCACTAAATGCATTTTTCAATAACCCATTTTTATTGGATGAGGTCTTATCGATACCACGCACAAAACCCCCTGCATTTACCAACACCATTTTTTCTGGAGCAACGGTTTGGGCGATTACCTTTATCGGATTAATCGTTGCCATGAACCCCGTAACAACCAAACAGATAAAATATTTTATGGGGTAACGATAATTTCTGTAATTCATAATTATCTCCTGAGTTGTTGGTATTGCACTTATCTGGCGCAACGAAATCCAATTCCATCTGTCTTTAAAGCAAACCCGCCTTTTCCTCTTGAGGCAGTTCGTAAATCTGCTTTGAAACTGTGCCAGGATCCACCTTTGATAACTTTTAGAATCCCATTCTGTGGGCCTTGCGGATTTTTTTGTGGAGCGGTTTCAAAATATTCTGGGGAGTACCAATCCTGCACCCATTCGCGAACGTTTCCTGCCATTCCCATTAAGCCAAAGGGAGACGCTGTTTCATTATCTGTGTCTACGGGCCAGAGTGTCTGGGTTCCTTCCCAATTTTTTTGAAAATTGACGTGTTTGTTTGAAGGAGGTTCAGAACCCCATGGGTAAATAAGGCCTTTATCACCACGGGCAGCCTTTTCCCACTGTGCTTCAGTGGGCAAACGTTTTCCAGCCCAGCGGCAATAATCCACCGCGTCGTACCAAGTCACTTGAACGACGGGCAAATTTTCTATTCCAGTTACTGCCGAAAGCAATCCTTCTGAATATGGATTAGGAGGTTCTTTGCGGCTCGTTGCATGGATGAATTTAAGATAACGGTCATTACTCACTTCATGTACATCTATTTCATAGGAATCAAGAGATATTTTTTTTTGAGGTTGTTCATCCGGTCTTCCTTCTTCTTTTTTACTACCCATGAAAAATTCCCCAGCGGGAATGACAACCATTTTTGACTTGTCTCTATCGTTTAAACTTAGAGAATTGGCATAAACCATCTGTGGAAGACTTAATCCTGACATAATCATGCATATTAGAAATGTCAAATTTACAATTTTCATTTTTTAGGCTCCTGACTTTCAGTGATGACACTTGTAGTGATTTGCATGATTTTGTAAACCAATTTATCTACTGTTTTTATATCCCCTCTATCTTCTGCATCGTATGCTTCTGCCAGTAAAGCTCGTGATTTGTGAAGGTTCATTTCCAGTTTTGTTTGCGCTTTGGGGGATTGAAGTGTTCCTCCCAAGGCCCCATCATGATAAGTGTCCCAAGCTTTTTCTACTGCTATCCTCGCTTCAGTTGTTCTGGCATAAGCGTTTTCCTTTTTATGGTCCTCTCCGAAACCTGGAACAGGTATGACCATGGTTAAAACAACCCAAAACAAAAATAAAGTTATCAAGTTTGATTTGTTTGAAAAATCTTGTATTCGCATCATCTTTAGTGTTTTGTTTTATTAAGTAATCCTTTCGGCCTTTAGAGGAAGGGAAACTACCCTTACCTCTAAAGGCCGATAAGACAAATTGTTATTGAACCTGTCTTCCAATCATCTCCTTGAGTTTCAGGTATTCCGGATTTGTAGCATCTTGATTCAAAGCTTTTTCAATGGACTTCATAGCTTGCGGATACTTTTCTGCACCCATATGAATCAGAGCGTCCATGTAGAAGGTTCGTGCCTGAAGCATGGAATCATCTTCCACAGAACGAGCGCATCGAAAACCCAATCCCACACCATATGAATTGTTCATAGGATCGTTCCAGAAACGGTGTGTGTTGGTTACACTTTCTGCTGGGGCATACCAAGAACCACCACGAATCACGCGTTTTTTACCCACTGCAATTCGGTCAATGTATGTACCTGTATTACTCAGGAAAACTCCCTCTTGCGGACCACTAGGATTAACGGTTTGCTTGGTGGTTTTGTAATAGTTTGGGTCATACCAGTCGGCTACCCATTCAAAAACGTTTCCTGCCATGTTGTAAATGCCGTATGGACTTTTTCCTTCTGGGTAAGCATCGACATTTGCGGTAACTTCAACCTTACGTCCATAGTTTGCTTTACTGGCATCTAAATCATTTCCCCAGGGGTATTTGAAACCATCGGGTCCACGTGCGGCTTTTTCCCATTCTGCTTCAGTAGGCAGGCGTTTGTTCGCCCAACCGCAAAAGGCTTTAGCGTCATGCCAGTTCACACCACTTACTGGTTGCTGAGGTTTATTTCGTTTATGATCATCCCAGTAGGCGGGCGCGGGA
>JAJDBA010000003.1 GCA_029261675.1 Nitrospinaceae bacterium | reverse complement strand
CCTTGGGCATTTTAAAATATTATGTTTGATAAAGGTTGGACCGGGTTGTTCAAGCAGGCAACGCAGATGCAATCCAAACTTGCAGAAATTCAAGAAGGCTTGGCTGATAAGACCATCGAAGTGAGTACAGGTGGTGGAATGGTGAAAGTTGTTGCTAATGGTCTCAATGAAATTATCTCGGTAAAAATTGACGATGAGTTAATTAATATGAATGACCGTGAAGTTCTGGAAGATTTGATTACGGGCGCTGTTAACGAAGCCAGTAAAAAAGTTAAAGAAATGGCACAAGAGGAAATGACAAAAATAACGGGTGGTGTAAAAATCCCCGGTCTCTTTCCTCCCGCAGAGTAAGCTCCAATGGGTTAATACCCATATATTATTACCCCTATTACCATGGGAACTTTTCATAAATTGAAAAACAGTAAATCAGAATTATTTTTTTCTAGCCATGCAGTCGGTAGACTGCCGTGAAGAGACCACAGGCGGTTACGGATCTTATTGATGAATTGAAAAGGCTTCCTGGTATTGGACAAAAAACTGCCGAACGGTTATCGTTTTTTTTGATGCGCGGAAAAGTGGATCAAGCTACTCGGCTTGCTACTGCCATTCAGAATATAAAAGAAAAAATTATCCTCTGTTCCGTTTGTCATGGAATCACCGAGTCCGACCCTTGCGGAATTTGTTCAGATACCACTCGCAACCAAAAACAGATTTGTGTGGTAGAAGAGCCCCATGATGTTTACGTCATGGAAAATATGGGTTATTTCAAAGGGGTGTACCATGTACTGATGGGAGTTATTTCTCCGCTGGATGGAATTGGTCCCGGTGATTTGAATATTGAAGTTTTAAAGGAGAAGGTGGCTGATAAAGGAATTGATGAAGTGATTCTTGCTACCAATCCGGATATGGAAGGCGAATCCACCGCCGTTTATATTTCAAAAGTTCTCAAGCCTCTGAATGTAAAAGTGACCCGTATCGCACGCGGGTTGCCAGTAGGGTCTGATATTGAATATGCGGACTCTGTAACCCTGCTGAAGTCCTTAGAAGGGCGCATGGAAATGGGCTAGCGCACCACTCGGCGTGGGGCCAATAGGTCAGAACCCTTAAGGCGATTCAAACCAATTGAGCATGTTAACAAGACGGGGATGCTAAAAGAGGTCGCAATACCTCCTTCCATGAAGTGGATGGGAAGAAAATGTTTTAATTTTTATTGACAATATGTTAAAACTGGACTACTTTTCAACGCTTTAAGAACGAATTCGACTCCATTCCGGTGTGGCGCAATGGTAGCGCAATCGACTGTTAATCGATGTGTTAGAGGTTCGAATCCTCTCACCGGAGCCAGTTTTTATATAAGAACCCCTTGATTATTATCAGGGGGTTTTCTTTTAGGCTATTTCTAGCCCCATACCCAGTCCCACTTTATACTGCTGCTTAAACGGATTTTTCGGTACACTCAAAAATAAAATAGACAGGTCTGTTCCCGACCCAAAGCGGACATTTTTGAAGAGAGAGCCAAAAGATTAGAGATGACCAATTCGACCACTGGATCACACCTCCAGCTTTGTAGTAAAAATAAAAGAAAAAATCTATGACCATAAAATTAATTATTGAGGCAGGGAAGAATATTTTTCAACATAAGGCTGTCCTGGCCAAAGCCCTATCCATTCCTTCCTTGATTTATTTTGCAATTCTATTGGCCTGGGGGCTTACCCCGGAAGATACCAAAAACATTCCGTTGGGGATATTCCTTGGCCTGGTTTATTTGGCCATTCAAACTATTATCGCCGTAACAACCCACCGTTTAGTTTTGCTGGGTTCAGGTGCTATCACTCAATGGGGTTGGTTCAGATGGAAAAAAAGAGAAACGAATTTTACGTTATATGTAATGGGAGTTTTTGGAATCCTCCTGGGAATTGGAATTCTTTGGTTGATTGTCTTAAACTTAATCAAACCATTTCCAATTTCACTTTTTTATGCAACAACATTCATCTTGTGGCTGCCCGTCTCCTATATAACGGGTCGGGTTTCGCTAGTGTTTCCATCGGTTGCAATTGACCATGGAATTGGTTTTAAAGAATCTTGGGAGTTATCTGAAGGATACGGTGTGCTGATGATGTGGATTGTTATCATCTCAGAATTATTCTTAATCGTTCCGGAATTGTTGAATCAGGTATTGTCGTTACTTGCGTCAAATGAAATTTTCCTTACTTTGATATACGTTTTAACCAATATGCTATATATTTTAATTACCGTTTTTACCATTGCCGCACTATCCTTGGCTTACATACATATAAGGAATGAAAAAGAGAGGGCTGAAGAACCAGTGGCCGAACCCTCATTTCCCGTGTAAAAGGGAAAAATTTTCCAGGACCACTGGATCTCACCTCCAGCTTGAAAGCTTGAAATCCAAAATAAAAAATATCGTATAATCCTAGATCCCGTTTTCGACCCAAAGCGGACATAAGGGCTGACCCGATATGTTTAACAGTCATGGACAAAAATACTCAAAATAATAAATCAGGAAAAATCTCATCCAGGCTAACCACTGAACTATGATCGACTTGTCTCAAGCCACCACTTCAGAAACCGACTTGGAAAGAAAACAGCTTTTCGAGCCTTTAAAGTGGTGTCCGCCAATTTTGGAACAAAGAGCTGCTAAAGGAAAGCTTCTTAAGGGAATGGATAATCTATTTTTTATCGCAGGGTTTATGTTTCTGGGTTTTGGTATAACTTTATTATTGGACTCTTATAATGTTATTTCTCTGGAGGAAGAAAGAATACTTCCGCCATCCATTTCTATTTATATGAATATACTTTTTATTCCAACTGCGGCAGGCTTTTTTATTTCAGGTTGGTCAGTAATGAGAAACAAAAAAATACTTGAAGAAAATAAGAACCTAAAGCCAGATTCGCCATGGTCTTGGGATTTTGTTTGGAATCCTGATGGGGTTCGAGATGATCTGGTAGAGCAATTATTTGGCAGAGCATGGATGCTTTTTTATGGGATTGGCATTATGGGTCCGCTTTCATGGATGATAATTGTATACGGTTCTGGTTTTTATGGAACATATTTCTTACTAATGATGTCGATTATTATATTTATGGATCTAATTTTTATTGCTGCAGTATTACTTTTTACCTATCAAAGTCTTAAATATTTGAAGTATGGAATTTCCAAGATTAAATTTTTGGATTTTCCGTTTTTTCTCCAAGGTGAAATTAAGGCTCAATTAAACAATCTGCCAAAAAAAATTTCTCAAATGACCTTGGATTTACGCTTCATACAGGAAGAGCATATTTACAAAGGTAAAGACTATATTTGCAAATATTTCCAGTTGTATAAAGAAACCAAGACTTTTGTGGAAGTGCCTGAAAAATGGGACGGGGTATTGCTGATTGAATGGGAGCTTCCTAGTCAACAAGAATTTGCCACAACTTTGAACAAACAACCTTCAAATTATTGGGAGCTGGAAGTTAAAGCCGAAACGCCTGGCATCGACTACCACAGTCGTTTTCTGCTGCCTATTTATGCAAAACCATAACGTCCGCTTTTGGCCCAGACTGTGTGAAAACGCAGAGTCGTCAATATTATTAAGCAATGTTATATTTATTACATTGCTATCGTAATAGAGGCGAGGAGATTAATGAAGCGTTTTGTTGAAGGTGAAAGTCGCCAGCAATCAACCCT
>JAJDBA010000002.1 GCA_029261675.1 Nitrospinaceae bacterium | reverse complement strand
ACAATTGAAAGGGAAGGATAAGCTCATGGAAGATGAAGCTGCAAAAGAAGATTTTGATGCCCTGGATGACATTGGTGATATTGATGCGGGTGGTGAAGGTGATGATGATTTAGATGATGATGAGGTTGGCCCAGCAACAAGTGGCGAAACCAAAAGTCTTGATCTTATTCTAGACATTCCCCTCACAGTGGCCGTTGAATTGGGTCGCAGCAAAATGTTGATCAATGACCTTTTACAATTAGGGCAGGGCTCGGTAATCGAGTTGACAAAACTAGTGGGTGAACCTCTGGAAGTATTGGTTAACCAAAAACTGGTGGCCCGTGGTGAAGTCGTTGTTGTAAATGAAAAGTTTGGTGTGAGACTCACCGATATCGTTTCACCTATGGAACGCGTTCAGTCCCTCGCATAAACCAGACTGGTTTATGCGAGAGGACCGATTGTCTCAGGCAGACTTCCTTCCTGATTGTCTGCCGTTTTTCCTGCCGAGCAACCCCACTTAGTAAAAAATATACCAAAAAGTTTTGTTTTTCATGCGTTTAGGTATGGCCTTTGCAATCTTAGTAAATTAAATCAAAAGCGTTGGTTTTTTTGACGCATTTACTATGATCAAAGGTGCAGCAAATGAAAACTTTCTCAAAACTCCTGACTTTTTCACATCTCTTTATACTCGTTTTTGCCAGCTTGGCCGGGGCCAGTAACCAGCTCGAAGCAAAATGGGATTCTTTGAATCCATTAAAAAAGGTTCATTCCCATTTAATGAGTAACGGCCATATCGTTCGTCTGGAATTTAAAAATCCAATTGAGAATTGGGCAGAGCCGGTTTTTTTCGAAAAATCGGTGCAACTTGATTTTCCTGGAGCCTTTATTGAGCCTGCGAAAAAAAGTTTTGCTGCAGATAGTTCTATGGTCACGAAAGTTTTTGCCAGTCAATTTGATGGTGAGACTTTGCGAGTGCGATTTCATATGAAACCTGGCACCGATGATATCAAAGAGAGATTCAAGCTGGTATCGCAAGGCCGGTTCATAATTGTTCGGTTCGATACGGATTATGCTGAGCCAATCGAAGAGCCCGTCATAACTTCTTCAAAAGCAAAGCGAAAGAAAGTGGTTTCAAAGAAAACTAAAAATACAGAAGTTATGGGAGACAAAGAGTTAGCCGAGTTCCTTTCCCGTGCATCGGAAAAAATGAAGAGACAGGAAAAACTTCTGGCATCTAATGAAAAGAAAAAAGAAACCACTATTGATGATAAGCCAACTCAATCCGCTGAAATAAAAGTCAAACGCGCGGGGATGGGTGTTGGGCCTCTGGTCGATCAAATCAAAAAAGCGGCATTGTCCAATACGGATGAAGAAAAAAAGGGCGCCGTTTCAAATAAATCAAAATCAAAAATCACAACGAAAGACAATACGGGTTTTTCTTTGAAAGACTCGCGCCCCACAGGTAAGCCAATGGAGATGATTCCATCGGGCATGAAGATGATATCCATGTTTGCTGTGGTGCTGGGACTGATGTTCCTGATCTTTTTCGGATTCAAAAAGTATGTGCTGAAAAACACAGCCTTCGGTGGTGGAAATAAACTGGTGAATGTTTTAGGCACCTGGTTTCTGGGGCCGAAAAAGAATATTGCTTTGGTAGAAGTGGCGGGCGAAGTCCTTGTTTTGGGGATGTCGCAGGATAACATCACACTTCTCAGCAGCATTATCGATGAAGAAAAAATTGAAGAAATAAAGAATTCCAGTGGTAAAGGCAAGAGTGGTCTGGGGTGGAACTCGGCACCCGCAGGAGAGAAACGATCTGTAGCAGCTCAGGCGGCAGGGCAGTTTTCGAGTTACATGAGTAAGTATTCAACGCCTAAAGTTGCCAAAGAGCAAACGGTTGCAGATACGAAGGATCAAATTTTGCAAAAAATTGGAAAATTGAAAGCGGCAAGAGCATGACAAGAAAATTTTTCTTCCTACTACTGATTCTTACAACAACCCTTGTTTGGGGCGGAACGGTTCCCTTTGCAGAGGCTGTATCTCTACCCTCCATTCAACTGGGGATGGATGATGTAGAAGATCCGGAAAAAGTATCCAGTGCTTTACAAATTCTTTTTCTGCTGACGATTCTGACTCTGGCCCCATCGATTCTTATTTTGACCACTTCATTTGCGCGGATAATAATTGTTCTTTCATTTCTCCGGCAGGCGATGGGAACACAGCAAACTCCGCCGACGCAGATTTTAATTGGCTTGGGTTTATTTTTAACACTTTTTGTTATGGGGCCTACTTGGACAGAGATCAACGACAAAGCTTTGCAACCTTATTTGAATGAAGAAATTTCTCAGACGGATGCGCTTAAACAAGCAGAGATGCCTCTAAAAACATTTATGCTAAAGCAGACCCGTGAAAAAGACTTGTCATTATTTATTGAAATCTCTGGAGAGAATCCAACCACCAATGAAGAAATCGATATCCGTTCGTTGATTCCTGCTTTTATCATTAGTGAATTGAAAACGGCATTTCAGATTGGATTTCTAATTTATATTCCATTCTTGATTTTAGACATGGTGGTCGCGAGTATTCTGCTGTCTATGGGTATGATGATGCTGCCCCCGGTTTTAATTTCTCTTCCTTTTAAGCTGATGCTGTTCGTCATGGTTGATGGATGGTATTTGACAGTGGGATCACTCATGCGAAGTTTTGGAGGTTAATTAAGTTATGGATCAGGCATTCATTATAGATTTTGCTATGGAAAGCATTAAGACGACCTTGCTCCTATCTGCCCCTATGTTGGGTTTTGGGTTGGTGACGGGTCTCGCCGTTTCCATTTTTCAGGCGGTGACTTCGATTCAAGAAATCACTTTGACCTTCATCCCAAAAATTCTTGCGGTCTTTCTTTCTATTCTGCTTTTCTTCCCATGGTTGATGCAGTTGATGCTCACTTTCACTTCAAAAATTTTCACCAACTTTCCTGAGTATATCCAGTAATGGATATTTTAAATCTCAATTACGCGGAATTCGAAAGGTTCCTTTTCGTGTTGTTTCGTGTTGGGGCAATGATTATCTTTGTTCCCATTCTTGGTAGTAAACAAATTCCGAGCGTTATGAAAATTGGGTTGGTGCTTTTTCTTTCGATGGCGATTTTCCCATTGGTTCACGATAGACCTATGCCAGAACCGAAGGGGATGTTCGAGCTGGCAAAATTTTTGATGGCCGATGTCACGATAGGGTTGGGTATTGCTTATATTGCCCGGCTCATATTTACTGCGGTTCAGATAGCGGGAACCGTAGTGGATTTCCAAATGGGATTCGGGGTTGTAAACGTAATCGATCCACAGACAGACACTCAGGTTTCAGTAACCGCGCAGTTGCATAATATTCTCGCGATACTGATTTTTTTGGCACTCGATGCACATCACTACATCATTCAGGCGATCGTTGAAAGTTTCTTTGTCATCAATCCTTTTGAAATAAACTTTGCTAGCATTACACCTGAATATGTTCTTCATCTGTTTTCGGCAACCTTTACGACGGCAATAAAAATTGCAGCCCCCATCATGGCAATTCTTTTCTTTTTAAGCGTTGGGTTAGGACTGGTGGCTAGAACGGTTCCACAGATGAACGTTTTTATTGTGGGTTTTCCATTGCAGATTGGTGTCGGTCTTTTAATGGTGGGCTTATCGATATCCTTCTTTAGTATTCTAGTGCAGAAGGAAATGCATGCCTTGCCTATGCAGTTTATGGGATTCATGCGAGGCCTTTAGATAGCAAGTGGGCATTGGTTTCAAAGATTTGAAGTTGAAAGAACGCGATGGCAGAAGACAATAAAGATCAAAAAACAGAGGAACCCTCCTCCAA
>JAJDBA010000001.1 GCA_029261675.1 Nitrospinaceae bacterium | reverse complement strand
GGTTGAGCGAATTTTGATATGTCCCTTAGTCAAGTTCCTGGGTTGTGGTAAGGAATATTCAGCAGAGGGACCATCACCTTTACCTTTTTTTCCATGGCAGAAGGCACATTTTTTTACATAGATTTGTTTACCACGTTTTAGCGATGGCTTTTGGCTTTTTGAGGGACCCTGATTACGCTCTTTTACTGTTTCGTTAATATAGTGAACTGTTTTCCAAACTTCCTCTTCTGTTAGAACACCTTCCCATGCAGGCATTGCAGAGTTCCACGGTTCGAATTTTTCAGGTAGTCCTTTCCCACCTTTCATAATTCTCCAGAATGCATAAGCAGGAGTTTTAGAGACAACAGAGTCTTTTTGGATGAAGTTAGCTGGAGAGGGAAAAAAACTTCCGCCAAAAATTCCTTTTCCATCGAGAAGGTCGCCGTGGCAGAGAAAACAGTTCTTGATATAAACTTCTCCGCCTTCTTTTATTATCTTTGGGTTGGGGGGCAGGGGGTTCTTCAAGCCTTTTAATAGGACCTTCTTACCTTCAATAGTGATGGATTCGGGTGTGTCCATAGTGGTTGGGGCTATAAAAGCCCAAACGGTATAGGAGGTAACCAGAATGAAAACGGTTACAAGCAAAAACGAAGCAGGGTGGAGTCGGGATTTGGCTTGTGCTGTCAATTACCGCCCCATTTCTTTGCCTTTTGCTGTTCCAGGTATAACAGCGTCTTTTTTAATTCTTCCCGATTTAATAGTTTCGTAAAAAGGTCGCTCGACCTTGCCTGCTTTGAATACAAAGTTCAGGTCAATGGTTTCCCCTGCAGCGATTTTGATTTTCCGGGTTTGCTTTTTCATCAAATAATGCCAAGCCGTTACTTTATATTCCCCGGGAGGAATGCTATCAATTTTGAAACTGCCGTCAAGGGGGGTTTTGGCGTAATAGGGATTTTGAACTCGGTAGCCCCAAGTTTGCATAAACTCATGCATTCCACAAATCATTTGCATGATTTTATAATGTTTCCTGAATTGGACCTTACCTTCAGAAACTTCCTCAGCGGGAATGGGAATATTTAGCAGAATTTTCCCTCTTTCTTTTTGATAGACTTGGCTGTTATGCATGACAGCATCCTGATTATCGACTTTAAAGCTTTCGCCTTGTCGTATTAAGCTAACATCGGGGAAAAACTTACAGTTTTCGGACAAAATATTTATAGGTTCTTTGTTAAATGGCTTGCCAGCCTCAACGTGATCGAGTGTGATCACCACATCTTTCAACCCGCCATCTGGAGAGATTTTGAAATCTTTGAGAACCCGGTTCATTTCATCATCGGTATCGACTTCTGCACACATATCGATATTTGGGAAAAGGATGAGATGATAGATGCGCGGAGTAGGCATTTGACCTGCTAGTGAGGTCTTACCCTGTATGGTTCCTCCATTAGTGACTTCCATTTCCTGATAAGCCCATGCATTTAATGAAATGGAAAAAATTGAAAATACTAATGTGGCGAGCCATAGATTTTTTTTCATTCGTAAGAGCCTCAATTATTAGCAACGTTGTGGAGCAATTTGAAAAATATAAATTCTCAATCCACGAATAACCCTAAGCCATTTTAAAATAATGGGTTAGGGAGACTTTATCGGAAATGTCTCTAGCTGGAGAAAATACAGGAACCCAGCATGAGTTTCATTGTAAAACCCCAGTAGAATAAAAGGGTTACTCCTTTTTTTATTATAAATCCAAGGCCAAGTCAAGGGTGAGTTTGGCCGCGAATTTATGCTGGATTTTGCGATCGTGATTCTTAAATTTAAAAAATCGAATATATTGTAAGTCTGTGTAAACCACGCAAAAATCAAATTACTTTTAAATTTCTTTCCCTTGATCTAAAATAAGGGGTTAGATACAAAGTCAGCTTTTGTTAGACCTTTTTGTTTCTTGAAATATTCCCTAAATTGGAGTTTGTCGTGCTAAAAATGCGAAAAATATTGCCGCTTATCTTTTTATTGGGCTTTATAGCTGAACTTGCATTTGCGGGTGCTCCAGGCCCCGGCGATAAGGCTCCTGAATTTACATTAAAGACCTTGGATGGTAAGGAGGTATCGCTCTCCGATATGAAGGGCAAAGTGGTTTTGATAGGCATGTTTCACATCTGTGTTCCTTGCATGAATCAGGCGATGGAATTTAATAAGGTGCGTGATCAGATCGGTGAGGAACAGTTGGCAATTGTAGGAATAAATACCAATGGCGACTCAAAAAAAGCTGTTGCTGATTACATTTCCAAGTTTCCTGAGAAGGTTCGTTTTCCTTACTTACTGGATCCTGTTAAGTCTTTTTATCAAGACTATTTTCAAAGAGAAATGCCAACCGTGCTGATCATTGATAAAGAGGGTATTCTCAATGCCCGGGCACCCGGTGTTAATGCTGACCAGTTGGTGCCATATTTGAAAAAGATGCTTTAATCCGTGCCATAACTTATTGGGGTGTTCATGACTCCCGTTCCTGGCCCATCGAATATTAGAAATTTCTACAAAAGAGTGTTTGTGTTGTTTTTGACAGGGTGGTTCTTGTCTTTTGGAATAGCTATTGCTAATACGATCGATAATGGCTGGGTAGTGCAACTGGGTTCTTTTAAAAAACAGGAAAATGCTCAGGACTT